>JAYSSN010000394.1:0-7399 GCA_043720555.1 Rhodobacterales bacterium
ACGATGAACGTCTCAGGCGGGGCGGTGACACCCCAGTCGATGGCGACGCGGCCGCGCGGATCAAAGCTGATCCCGAAGAACGGGTTGCCATCCGCCGCAAGATAGGCGGTCGCATTGACTGCATCGTCACGGAAATTCACCCCGGCCACGCGCAGCCCATCCGCCGTCATGCGCATCAATACGGGATGTTCGGCCCGGCAGGGCGGGCACCAGCTGGCCCAGAAGTTGACGATCGTCACCTGACCGCTGCGCAGATCGGCATCGTTCAGCGCGGGGTAGCCTGCCAGCGGCTCGGCCAGCACCGGGGGGGCTGGCCCGTCCAGCCGCGTGGACGGCAACTGACCGGGATTTTCCCGCTGCATGCCAAACCAGAAAGCCGCGGCCAGTGCCGCAAACAGCAGCGGCGGCAGCAACATCAGAATTCTATTCATTGCCCCGCCCCTGCCGCGCCTCGACCGCGGCCAGTGCGCGCTGCACCCGCGCGCCCCGCCACAGCGTCAGCACAATGACAACCGCAATCAGCACCAGCGTGATCGCATAAGACCCCAGCACCGGCAGCGCGTATTTTCCCAGCTCCGGCATCATGCCATCCGTTCCCGCATGAGCAGTGCCTGCAACCGGCGCGCCCTGATTTCGGTGCGCGTGCGCAGCAGCACCAGCGTCAGGAACAGCAACACAAACCCCGCAATGCAGATCACCAGCGGCAGCCAGAACACATCTGCCACGTTCTCTTTGGTGTCCAGCGACAATGACGCCCCCTGATGCAGACCCTGGTTCCAGAAGTTCACCGCATAGCGGCTCAGCAGCGCAAAGACCGATCCGACAAGGCACAGGACCGACGTCAGATCCGCCGCGGCATCCGGGTCTTCAATCGCTGCCCACAGGGCGATGTAACCAAGGTAGAACAGAAACAGGATCAGAAACGAGGTCAGCCGCGGATCCCACGCCCACCACGTCCCCCACATCGGCTGCCCCCACAACGCGCCTGTGACAAGGGCGATCAGGGTAAAGGTCAACCCGACGGGTGCCGCCGCCTTCGCGGCCAGCGCGCTGACATGGTGCCGCCGGACCAGCCAGACCAGCGATGCCACCAGCATCATGACCCAGGCATTGATCGCCATCATGGCGGCCGGGACATGCAGATAGATGATCCTGACAGTCGCGCCCTGCCTGTAATCATCGGGCGTGAAAAAGAACCCCCACGCCACGCCGATCACAAGGCAAGCGACGGTTGCCACGATCAGCACGGGCAGCAACCGCGCTGTCGTGTCCATGAAGCGTTTCGGATTGGCATATTCCCAGATCGACATACGTCCTCCGTTAAATTCTGTAGGCGCCGGGTGCAAGGTCTGGCATCCTTGCCTCACCGCAGATTGATGCGGATTGCCGCAGCGGCGGCAAATGGCAACAGCGCCGCAGCCCCCGCCGTGATCCCCGCCAACAACAGCAAGGGCGTTGTCGCATCCAGCCCCGCCGCGCCGCGTTTCACCACCTCGGCCCCAAAGATCAGCGTTGGTACATACAGCGGCAGCACCAGCAGCGACAGCAACAACCCGCCCCGCTTGACCCCCACCGTCAGTGCCGCCCCAAACGCCCCGATCACGCTTAACGCAGGCGTGCCCAGCAACAGTGATGCCACCAGCCAGCCATACCCCGGCACCGGCAGGTTCAGCAGCACACCCAGAACGGGGGCCAGCAGCGCCAGCGGCAACCCCGTCGTCACCCAGTGCGCCAGTGCCTTGACGACCACGACGCCTTCCAACGGAATCGGAGCCGTGGCCAGCAGATCCAGCGATCCGTCCTCGAAATCCAGCGCAAAGATGCGGTCCAGCGTCAGCAGGCAGGCCAGCAGCGCGCCGACCCACAAGATCCCCGGCGCGATCAGTGCCAGCGTCGCAGGCGCTGGCCCCACGCCCAGCGGCACCAGCACCGCCACCAGCAGAAAGAACGCAAGGCTCAGGCCAAAGCCGCCGCCCGCCCGCACCGCCAACCGCAGATCCCGCAGCAACAAGGCGATCATGCCGCGCGCGCCTTGAACGGGGTCAGATCCAGGACCCGCGCCTCGTCCAGCCCCAGATCCACATGGGTGGCGATCACGGCAATGCCACCATCTGCCAGATGCGCCCGCACCACACCCGCGAACAGCGCAACCGAGGCCGCATCGAGCGACACTGTCGGCTCGTCCAGCAGCCACACCGCCCGCCCGGTCACCAGCAGGCGCGCCAACCCCAGCCGCCGCCGCTGGCCCGCCGACAATTGTGCGGCCGGCCGGTCGGCAAGCGCCCGCAGGTTCATCGCCGCCAGCGCGGGCTGCACGTCGCAAACCCCATGCACCGCTGCCCAGAACGCCAGATTCTCGGCCACCGTCAGGGTGGCCTTCACGCCGTCGGCATGACCTGCGTAGACCAGACTCTCGGGCGGCAATGACACGACGCCCGCCAAAGCAGGTTGCAACCCCGCAATCGTGCGTAAAAGCGTGGTCTTGCCCAAGCCGTTCGGGCCGCGCAGCACCAATGCGCCCCCCGCCGCCACCGCAAGGGATACCGCCGCCAGCACAGGCACGCCGCCGCGCGCGCAGGTCAGATTGTCCAGACGCAATTCCATGCCAACAGCCGTAGCGCATGGCATCCCCGCGCGAAAGCCCGTAGGATCGATCCGATCAATGATGAGGTTTCCCATGCTGTCCACCCGCGCCTTCGGCACCACCGGCCTGACCACCACCGCCATCGGCTTTGGTGCCTGGGCGATTGGCGGCACCTGGGGCGAGGTGACCGAGGCGCAGGCCCGCGATACGCTGAACGCCGCGCTCGATGCGGGCATGACGTTCATCGACACCGCAGATGTTTATGGCGACGGCAGATCGGAACGCCTGATTGCCGCGGTGCTGGCCACCCGGTCCGGCCCCCGGCCCTTTGTGGCAACCAAGGCGGGGCGTCGCCTGTCGCCGCATGTGGCGGAAGGCTATCGTGATCTGTCGGCCTTGATCGACCGCTCACGCATGCTTTTGCAGATGGACACGCTTGATCTGTTGCAACTTCATTGCCCACCGTGCGGCACCTATCACGACACCGCCGTATTCGACGCGCTGGACACGCTGCAGGCGCGTGGCCACATCGCCCGCTACGGCGTCAGCGTGGAAACGGTGGCCGAAGCCATGGCCGCCATTGCGCGCCCCGGCGTGGCCTCGGTCCAGATCATCTATAACCTGTTCCGGCCCCGCCCGGCCGAGCGGTTCTTGCGCGCCGCCGAAAAGCTGGGTGTGGCGGTGATCGCGCGCGTGCCACTGGCGTCCGGCCTGCTGACGGGCAAGATGACGGCAGACAGCGCGTTTGCCGCCGATGACCATCGCAGCTTCAACCGGCACGGCGAGGCGTTCGATATGGGCGAGACGTTTTCCGGCGTGCCCTATGATGTGGGGCTGCAGGCGGTCGATGAATTGCGCAAACTGGTGCCCGCACAGGCCACCATGGCGCAATTCGCGCTGCGCTGGATCCTGATGGACCCTGCGATCACCGTGGTGATCCCCGGCGCCAAAACCGCGGCACAGGCCAAGGCGAATGCCGCCGCCGATGCACTGGCGGCATTGTCCGATGAAACACGGCACGCCGCCCGCGATGTCTATGACCGCCTCATCGCCCCGCATGTCCACCACCGCTGGTAACGCCATCTGAAAATTTCAGTGCTGAAATTTTCAGTCGCCGCGCGATTTCGTCAAACGGGAAGCAGGGCTACGGCGATCCGCCGCCCCTCACCCAGGATCACGTTGTAGGTCCGGCAGGCGGCGGGTGAATTCATCACCTCGACCCCGATCCCGGCATCCTCGATGGCGCGGCGGAACTCCGCAGGCGCATGGGCGATTTCCGCCCCGGTGCCCACGAACAACACGTCGATCCTGCCTGCCAGCGTCAGCGGCGCGTCCGTGTCGGCATACCCGCCCCACGGCCCCGCATCCCAGGGCGAGATCAGGCACGCCCCCCGCAACAGATGCGTGCCAACCCGAAAGAACCCCGGCCCATAACCAGCGATCGGCAGCGCATGGTCATATGTGACGGGCGTCAGCCTCATGCGTCGATGTTGGCGAACTGACCCTTCGCCCCGCCGCGTGGCTTGTCGCTGCGGTCCAGCCCCAGCATCAGAACGATGTTCTTGGCGACATAAAGCGTCGAATAGGTGCCCACGATCACACCAAAGAACATCGCAAACACAAAACCACGGATCACATCGCCACCCAAAATCAGCAGCACCGTCAGCGCAATCAACGTCGTCGAGGCCGTCATGATCGTGCGGCTCAGCGTTTCGTTTGCAGTCAGGTTCATCATCTCGCGCAGGGGCATCTGCTTGTATTTGGCCAGATTCTCCCGCAGCCGGTCAAAGATCACCACCGTGTCATTCACCGAATAACCAAGAATTGTCAGCAAGGCCGCCACGATGGTCAGATCGAACTTCAGCTGGAACAGCGAGAACACCCCGACCGTGACGATCACGTCATGCACCAAGGCCGCCACCGTGCCCACGGCAAACTGCCATTCGAACCGAACCCAGACGTAGATCAGAATACCAATGGCCCCTGCAATGACCGCAAACAACGCCGACCAGATCAGTTCGGATGAAACTTTCGGGCCCACCGATTCCACTGCCGGAAACGTGATCGTCGGATCAACCGCCCGCATCGCCGCCTCGACTGCGGCGATGGTGTCGGTGGTCACTGCCTCGGCCCCGTCCTGCGCCTGAATACGCACCATGGCCACGTGCTGATCGGTGCGAAAAGCGGGATCGAACACCTCGGATATCGTCACGTCACCAAGGTCGAGCGGTGCCAGTGCCCCGCGATAGACCCCCACATCAATGACCTGGGTCGATTCCGTCCGGATCGTCGTGCCACCGCGAAAGTCGATGCCAAAGTTCAGTCCCATCGTCGCCAGCAACAGAAATGTTGCCAGCACGGCCACTAGGGATGCCCCGAAGGTCACATATTGCAGCTTGAAGAAGTCGATGGTCGTGGTGACGGGGACCAGTCTCAGGCGCATGATATGTCTCCTCAGACTTCGATGGTCTTGGGGCGTTTCCACGCCATCCAGGTCTCAATGAGCAGCCGCGCCACATAAACGGCCGTGAACATCGAGGTGATGATCCCGATCCCCAGCGTGACGGCAAAGCCGCGCACCGGGCCGGACCCGATCCAGAACATGATTGCCGCAGTAATCAGCGCTGTCACGTTCGAATCCATGATCGCCGAAAATGCCCGGTCAAAGCCTGTCTCAATCGCCTTGCGCGCTGGACTGCCTGCCCTGAGCTCCTCACGGATGCGTTCGTAGATCAGCACGTTGGCATCAACGGCCATCCCCATGGTCAGCACAATCCCCGCGATCCCCGGCAGTGTCAGCGTGGCGCCAATGGTCGACAGCGCGGCAAAGATCAGCGCGATGTTCACGGTCAGCCCGACGCTCGCGATCAGCCCGAACCAGCCATAGCAGGCCACCATGAACAGCACGACGCAGACCATAGCCACCAGTGCCGCCCGCCGCCCCGCCTCGATCGAGTCCTGCCCCAGTTCGGGGCCAATCGTGCGCTCTTCCAGAAAGGTCAGCTCGGCAGGCAGGGCCCCGGCGCGCAGCAGCACGGCCAGCTCGATCGAATCCTCGACCGAGAAGCTGCCGGTGATGATGCCCGAACCGCCGGGAATGTGGCTCTGGATGACCGGGGCGGAAATCACCTCGTCGTCCAGCACGATGGCAAAGGGCTGCCCGATGTTCGCCGCAGTATAGTCGCCAAACACCCGCGCGCCGCCGGCGTTGAAGCGGAAATTTACCGCGGGCCGGTTGTTCTGGTCAAACGCGGGCTGTGCGTCGGTCAGGTCTTCGCCCGACACCACCGGCGTGTCATCCACCACATAGAACACACCCGCCTCGTCGGTCGATGGCAACAGCGCCTCGCCCACGCCGACAGATGTGCCGGCATCGGTCGTGCGTTTCAGCACCCGGTTGAACGTCAGCTTTGCCGTGGTGCCGATCAGCTTTTTCAACTCGGCCGCCGACCCGATACCTGGCACCTGAATCAGGATGCGATCGGGGCCCTGACGCTGGATCGTGGGTTCGCGCGTGCCGACCTCGTCCACCCGGCGGCGGATGATTTCCAGCGATTGCAACACCGCCCTGTTGTCCGTCGCGGTCTTTTCCGCATCAGACAGCTGGATCACGATGTCCTGGCCTTCGATGGTCACTGCAATGTCATTCTCGCCAATACCTGTCAGGCTGACCACGGGGGTCGCCAGTGCATTCACGGCGTCCAGTGCTTTTGGCATCCCCGCGGCATTCGAGACAGACACCCGAAGCACGCCGTCAGGCGAGGGCTGGCGGCGAATGTTGCCCACCTCGGCCCGCAGATCGCGCAAGGCATCGCGCACCTGCGGCCACAGCGTATCCATCCGGGTCTTGTAAACCTGTTCCACCTGCACTTCGGCCAGCAGATGCGCACCGCCCCGCAGATCAAGCCCCAGATTGACCAGCCCCGACGGCAAGGCCGCAGGCCAGCCAGCAAGGGCCGCCTCTTGTTCAGGGGTCAGAACGGCGCCCGCCTCCTGCGCCACCGTGGCATCATTGTGCGCCTCGACCGTGGCGTAGAACAGGTTCGGCAGCGCCCCGGCGATGCCAAGCACGACCACAACCCAGATCAGAATCCGCTTCCAGAGCGAGGTGAACAACATGGCAGATCAGCCCCTTCCTGGATCAGCTTTGGGCCGGTTCGGTCTTGTTCATCACCTGGGCGATGGTGTGACGGGCCACCTTGACCTTCACGCCTTCGGCAATCTCGACTTCCAGCGCGCCGTCGTCGGACACCTTGGTCACCTTGCCGATGATCCCGCCCTGCGTCAGCACCTGATCGCCACGGCGCAGCGCCTCGACCATGGCCTTGTGATCTTTCACCTTCTTTTGCTGCGGACGGATCAGCAGGAAATACATGATGAGAAAGATCAGAACCAGCGGCACGAAAGACCCGAGGGCCGATGCAGCACCGGAGCCACCAGCGGCCTGGGCAAAAGCGGGGGATACGAACATGGATTGTCCTCTTGATCGGTGGGGAAAACCCCCAATTTGGCGCGCAACCTAGTCGCAGCCGCCCGGATGCGCAAGGCAGGCCAGGCAGGCCCGCAGCCGGCCTTGGGTATCCGCAGCCCCGGCGTCATCAGGGCGCGCGAAAAAAACGGCGTACGGCATCTGCGCGTGAGACAAAGATCAACGCCGCCGGATCAGGCGTCGCATGATGGCCCGCACCCCAACCCCCTTTTCCCAGCCCCGGCAATCAGGCATATGTGCGGCCATCGAAGCCCAAAGGTGCCCCATGCATGACATCCGCCTGATCCGCGATAACCCTGCTGACTTTGATGCGGCCCTGTCGCGGC
>JAYSSN010000395.1:0-7383 GCA_043720555.1 Rhodobacterales bacterium
GAGGCGAAACTTGCCGAAATCGACGCGCGCGAGATCCCTGCGAAAGAGGCGCATATCGCCGCGGCCCCCGAAGAGGCCAAGGTCATCAAAGCGCAGGAACTGCGCGACCTGCGCGCGGCGCGTGATGATCTGGAACGCCGGGTGCATGATCTGAAACTGACACGCCAGGTGACGATGCAATCCCTGCCATCCATCCGGCTGGTGCAGGAAAACGACAAATCCCTTGTGACCAAGATCAACTCCACCCTCGTCAACACGGTGCCGTTGTGGGAAACCCAGCTTGCGCAAGCCGTGACAATCCAGCGATCGCGCGACGCGGCAGAATCGATCAGCGCCGCGAATGATCTGACCAACGAGCTGCTGACCGCCAATGCCGAAAACCTGCGCGAAACCAATCGCGTGGTACGCACCGAAATGGAACGCGGGGTGTTTGATATCGAAGCGGTCAAGACCGCAAATGCCAGCCTGATCGCCACGATCAACGAAAGCCTGGCCATCGCCGATGCCGGCAAGGCAAAGCGCGCCGCCGCCGAGGCCGATTTGCAAAAGATGGAGGTCGATCTGCGGGATACCCTTGCAGCCGCCCGCGCACCTGTGGTTTCTGCGGCAGGCACCCAAGGGTAAGGATCGAGCAAAGCGATGACCGTGTTGTCTGGGTTCCGGGGTTGGACGGCTATCTGTGCCATCGTGATGCTGGCAGGGTGCGACCCCATGGTCGTGGCCCCGCCTCCGGCAACTGCACCGGGCGTGCTGGTGCCGTCGCCTGCCGTGCCGCCAATGCCTGCAACTTCAGCGGCAAGCGAGGCGATGCGGGTCTACTTTGCACAGGTGCAAAGCCGCCTGTTGTCGCAGGGCCTGTTGCGCAGCGACGGCGGTGGGCCGGATACGCCCTATGACAGCCGCATGCTGGCTGACAATTTCACCCGTGTCGCACTTTATGATGAATACAGCTCCGGCCCCACGGGTCCGGTGCAGCGCGAAACCGCAAGCCGCTTGCGACGCTGGGTCGTTCCCGTGCGCGTCGGCCTGCGCTTTGGCGCATCGGTTCCGGCCGACAAGCGGGCGACGGACCGCGCGCGGGTCGCGTCGTATGTGGCGCGGCTGTCACAATTGACCGGGCATCCCATCAGCCTCAGCGATACCAACCCCAATTTCATCGTCGAGGTCGTGAACGAAGACGAACGCCGCGCGCTTGGGCCACAGATTGCGGCCGCCCTGCCCGGCCTGTCACCAGGCGATATCAGCGGGATCACCAACCTGCCGCGCTCGACCTACTGTCTTGTCTACTCCTTTGCCGAAAACGGCCAAAGCACCTATTCCCGTGCTTATGCCGTGATCCGCGCCGAACACCCCGATCTGCTGCGCCTGTCCTGCTTTCACGAGGAAATCGCCCAAGGTCTGGGTCTGGCCAATGACAGCCCGTCCGCCCGCCCGTCGATCTTTAATGACGACGAGGAATTCGCGTTGCTGACCACCCAGGACGAACTGATGCTGCGGATGCTGTACAACCCCGCACTTGCCCCCGGCATGACCGAGGCGCAGGCGCGACCCATCGTCAATTCCCTTGCCACGCGGCTGGCGGGCGGCGACAGTTGAACCGGTTTCATGCGAGAGGGCACGGCAATGGTCTTTGATTTCCTGAAAGGCGAATTCATTGATGTCATCAGCTGGCTGGATGACACGCGCGATACGATGGTGTGGCGGTTTGAACGGCGGGGGCAGGCGATCAAGTATGGCGCCAAGCTGACCGTCCGCGAGGGCCAGGCGGCAGTGTTCGTGCATGAAGGGCAACTCGCCGATGTGTTCCAGCCGGGCCTTTACGTGCTCGAGACGAACAACATGCCGATCATGACCACGCTGCAGCACTGGGATCATGGCTTCGACAGCCCGTTCAAATCCGAGATTTACTTCGTCAACACGACGCGCTTCAACGACCTGAAATGGGGCACCAAGAACCCGATCATGGCGCGCGACCCCGAATTCGGCCCGGTGCGACTGCGCGCGTTCGGCACCTATTCCATGCGCGTCACCGACCCCGGCCGCTTCATGACCGAAATCGTGGGCACGGATGGGGAATTCACCGCGGACGAGATCAGCTTTCAGATCCGTAACGTGATCTTGCAGGAAGCCAGCCGCGTACTGGCCGGCGCGGGTATCCCGGTGCTGGACATGGCCGCGAACACCGCCGATCTGGGCAAGCTGATTACCACGGCGATTGCGCCGAAGGTGGCAGAATACGGGCTGACCCTGCCGGAGTTCTACATCGAAAACATCAGCCTGCCGGAAGAGGTGGAAAAGGTGCTGGACAAGCGCACCTCGATCGGCATCGCGGGCGATCTGAACAAATACATGCAATTCAATGCCGCCGAAGGCATGGATCAGCCCGGTAATGCCATGGGGGCCGCGATGGGTGCGGGCATGGGTGCGGGCATGGGCATGGGCATGGCGCAGAACATGGGGCCTTGGGGGGCAGGTGGCGGGCAAACGCCGCCGCCCCCCCCGCCCGCAGGCAAGGTCTGGCATCTGGCCGACAATGGCGCCACCAAGGGGCCGTTCAGCGAAGCCGATCTTGCCGGACTGGCGGCCACGGGCGCCCTGAACGCAGGCACAATGGTCTGGACCACCGGGCAGGACGGCTGGAAACCTGCCGCGCAGACCGATCTTGCGCGCCTGCTGTCGCAGATACCGCCACCGCCACCGCCTGCGGAATAGGCCTTGGAAACGGCGACGGAACATCGCTTTCCCTGCGAACAATGCGGGGCCGACCTGCGCTATGCGCCGGGTCAGACACAACTGACGTGCGAAAACTGCGGCCACGTGCAAGCCATACCGCAGGCCGGGGTGCGCAGGCGCACGCGGGCACTGGGTGAGCTGGACCTGACCCGCGGGCTGGCCGACGATCTGCCACTGGAGGCGTCCGAAGAGGTCCGCACGACGACCTGCCCGTCCTGCGGCGCGCAAGTGGAATTCCGGGGGGCCGGTCACGCCACCGAATGCCCGTTCTGCGCGACCCCTGTGGTGGTGGACACAGGTACCCGGCGGCACATCAAACCACAGGCCCTGATCCCGTTTGTGCTGACCGAAGCGCAGGCGCGGGCCGCGATGGTGAAATGGATGGGCAGACTGTGGTTTGCGCCCGACACGCTGCTGGAATACGCCCGCAAGGGCCGGGCGCTAGCGGGAATCTATGTGCCGTTCTGGACCTTTGATGCCGCGACGCAGAGTTCGTATCGCGGGGCGCGCGGGGACCACTACCATGAAACCCGCACTGTCACGGTGAACGTGAATGGCCGCAGCCAGCAGCGTCAGGAACAGGTCCAGAAAACCCGCTGGACCGCTGCTTCGGGCAACGTCGCGCGCGCTTTTGATGATGTGCTGGTGATGGCCTCGCGCAGTCTGCCGTCACAACTGGGCAATGACCTGACGCCATGGGATCTGAGCGCGCTTGAACCCTATTCGCCCGATTACCTCGCCGGGTTTCAGGCCGAAGGCTATACCGTGGGTCTGGCCGAGGGGCAGGTGGCGGCACGCACCACCATGTCACGCGTGATTGATGGTGACGTGCGGCGCGACATCGGCGGCGATGTGCAGCGGGTGGACGCCGTCGATACCGACTGGTCGGATGAAACGTTCAAGCACATCCTGCTGCCGGTCTGGATGGCGGCCTACAAATACAACGCCAAAAGCTATCGCTTCCTTGTGAACGGCCAGACGGGCGAGGTGCAGGGCGAACGCCCGTGGTCAGTCTGGAAGATCGGGTTTGTGGTGCTGGCGGTCGCGGTGGTGGTTCTGGCGGCGGTGTATCTCAACGACCCCGCAACGCTGGGCTTGCCGGAACCGGACTGGCTGCGCGAGCTGCGGTAAAAGACGGTGATGCCTGATCGCCGCCCAGAGCAGCGCGCGCTGAAGGCACGCCCGGCAGGATGCCAGAGCCTTCCGGACTGGACGAGGCGCAAACCGGAAGGCCAAGGCCGCCTGACCGCAGGAAATATCCGAGGGCGGGCACGCATGGCAGACGGCTCGACGACACCTCATCACACGCGTGCTGTGCAGCACGGGCTGGCTGGACCGCGCCGCAAGGATCGTGCCCTGCCATGGTTTTCGGACGGCCGACCATCCGTCTTCAACGCCGGTCACGCAAGGTTTCCAGAACCATTGGTGCCATCCGGCACACGTTGCGCAACCATACGTTTTACAATTGCAGACCACCCGGTTTGCCTGATGCAAACGCCGGCCCGGACCAGACCGGCAGTTGACTTCGCCCCCGCACCCCGCAATGAAGCGGCACCTGCTGCGAGGACACAGATGCGCACCCTGCCCCACGCTCGCATTCCCGAACTGCCGAACCCCTATTTCGGCAAGGTCCGCGATTGTTACGACCTGCCCGATGGCCGACGCATCCTGATCTCATCCGACCGGATTTCGGCCTTTGACCGGATCCTTGCCAGCATCCCCTGCAAGGGGCAGGTGCTGACCCAACTTGCCCGGTATTGGTTTGACCGCACGGGCGACATCTGCCCCAACCATGTGCTGTCCTATCCCGACCCCAATGTGGTGATCGGCCACCGGCTGACGATTCTGCCGGTCGAGATCGTGGTGCGCGGCTATCTCGCGGGGACCACGGGCACATCCGTGCTGACCATGTACAAGCAGGGCCGTCGCCTGATGTATGGCCATCAGCTTTCCGACGGGATGCGCGACAATCAGGTGCTGCCGCAGCCGATCATCACGCCCACCTCCAAGGAATTCGACGGCGGCCATGATGCGCCGCTCACGCCTGCCGATATCGTGGCACAAGGCCTGGTGACGCCGGCGCAATGGGACGCGGTATCGGCCTACGCGCTGGCGTTGTTCGCGCGGGGACAGACGATGGCGGCGGACCGGGGGTTGATCCTGGTCGATACAAAGTACGAATTCGGGGTCGACGCAGCGGGGCGTATCCTGCTGGCCGATGAAATCCACACGCCCGACAGCAGCCGCTATTGGCTGGCGGATGGGTACGCGGCGGCATTTGGCGCGGGTACCCGGCCCCCGTCCTTCGACAAGGACGTGATACGCTCTTGGGTTGCCGCGCGCTGCAATCCCTACACCGACCCTATCCCCGACATCCCGGCTGACATGATCGCCGAAACCAGCCGCGTCTATGTGCAGGCCTATGAGGCGATCACCGGCAAGGCGTTTCACCCCGACATGACCGGGGCCACTGTGCTGGACCGCGTGCGGGCAAATCTGGCACCCTATTTCACGGCCTGAGGTTTCGGGCTACGCACGGAAAACTGAAAGGGACACCGATGATTCTTTCCTGTGGCGAAGCCTTGATCGACATGCTGCCCCGCACCACCCCTGCGGGTGAAGCGGCGTTTGCGCCCTATGCCGGAGGGGCGGTGATGAACACGGCGATTGCGCTGGGGCGGCTTGGGGTGGCGTCGGGCTTTTTCTCGGGCCTGTCGAACGATCTGATGGGCGAAATTCTGGTGGACACGCTGGCGGCGTCCAAGGTGGATACCAGCCTTGCCGCGCGGTCAAACCGGCCCACCACGCTGGCCTTTGTCAAACTGGTGAACGGTCAGGCCACTTACGCGTTTTACGACGAAAACACCGCCGGGCGGTTGTTGTCGGAAAGCGAACTGCCCGCAATTCCGGCAACCGTGAATGCGATGTTCTTCGGGGGAATTTCGCTGGTGAACGACCCTGCGGCCAGCACGTACGAGGCGCTGCAGGCACGCGAATGCCCGGCGCGCATCACGATGATCGACCCCAACATCCGCCCCGGCTTTATCACTGATGAGACGGGCTATCGCGCGCGGATCGGGCGGATGATGGCGCGGGCGGATATCGTGAAGCTGTCGGATGAAGATCTGCACTGGCTGATGGGGCCGGGTGATCTGGTGGCGCTGGCACGGGCGCTGATCGCAACCGGGCCGCGCGTGGTGTTTCTGACCGAAGGGGCCAGAGGCGCGCGGGCGGTGACGTCCACACAAGAGCGGTTTGTCGTGGCAACGCAGGTGACGGTGGCCGATACGGTGGGTGCGGGTGATACGTTCAATGCAGGCGCGCTGGCGGCTTTGGAACAGGCGGGCGTGCTGACCAAAGCGGGTGTCGCAGGCCTGAGCGATGCGGTGCTGGATGCGGCCTTGTCGCTGGGGACGCGGGCGGCGGCTGTCACGGTATCGCGCCCCGGTGCCAACCCGCCTTGGGCGCATGAGCTGTGAGGGCAGTGATCCAGCGGGTGCAGCGCGCATCCGTGATGGTGGACGGGGTGGTTGTAGGGCAGATCGGGGCGGGGTTGCTGATCCTTGTCTGCGCCATGGCGGGCGACGGCGCAGCGCAGGCGGACCAACTTTCCGCCACCACTCATTGAATTTGTTTAGTTTTTTTATTAATTCTGAAACAACCCGCCATAAAACCCGCCATAGAAAAAGTGACGGGAACCGCTGCGCCTCGCGCGCGTGCGCGTACCTCGCACACGGGCGCGCTTAATTTTCCGAAAACGATGCTGACCGATTTTTCCGGCGTCACTACGCGAGCTATGCGCGGGTGGCCGTAGCAGGCCTACCCGTGCCGTTTGCGTCGCCTTGCAGCGCTCTTTCTGCAGGCTTCCCGGCAAAATACTGCATCGGCCCGCCTGAACATCGGCACGGGTTCCCGGCATTCGCGGCACGACCATTCGCCCCAGCGCGCGTTTTCAAGGATGCGACGGGCACGTGCCAGTCTGTGACGCTTGTTGCCGCAAAACCATTGTTGGACCAGCACACCTTTGGGCCAGTTCTCGCCGGGTGCAATGCCATCGGGGTCGGGTTCAGGCATGGTGATTTCCTGCTATACGGTTTTTATTTTTGTGGGGGCCAGAGGCGGGTCAAGCTGTTGAAATGCCATCACCGGAAATTCCAACTAGCAAGCGCCTTCGAAAGTGAAGCGTGTCCAACAAACCTGCGCCCCGTTGCCCATGATGCCCAAAGGTAGCCAAGGCTCACGACGATAGTGTCCACGGCACTATCCGCCAAAGTTAAAAGTGCGAAGCCATCAAGGCGCAGATCGAACGCAAGTTCCTTTACGATGAAAGGGGCCAGAAGCCGGGCGGCGAATTTGCGGGCGCGGGTCAGGGCCACCACCATGCCAATGCCAAAATGCGCTCCCGTGGTCGCAAGCCACGAATAGACCGGGTTCGGCACATGCCCGTCAACATCGGATCGGAACAATTCAATCACGACTTCGCAGGCGATAGTCAGAAGGTCATTCATTAGCTCGGTCCTCATTTGTTGCGTCAGGTCGGCGAACATAACTTGGCTTTCGCCTGCACCCTGAAACCCGACTGCCTATGGCTAGATGTAAATATGTCCGACTTTTGAGGACAGGCTTACCGCGAAAAACGGTGCTGCACGT
>JAYSSN010000396.1:0-7376 GCA_043720555.1 Rhodobacterales bacterium
CAATCAACGGATTGCAGGGGCGGGTTGAATGCCTGGAGGCGGCGGGATTTGACCACCCGCGCCTGAAGGCGGCTGCGCCCTTTGATCTGATTTTCGCCAACATCCTGAAGGGCCCGCTGATTGATCTGGCCCCGGATATGGCAGCGCATACCGCACCGGATGGCATCGTGATCCTTTCGGGGCTCTTGGCGGTGCAGGCGGACGCCGTGCTGGCGGCGTATGTTTCCAACGGGTTCACACAGATTCAACGCGAGGATCTGGGTGAGTGGTCCGCGCTCACCTTGCGGTTGAAATAAGGCAATCGGACGGACTTCCGGGCCTTGTCGCCTGATTTGCCATAGTTCAGCCACAATTGTTGCGCAAATTGGTCTCAGGCGGGGGCCACTATCTAAGGTTATGGATATGGCAGACCCGAATCTTGTTGATTTCTATGGCCGTGTGGCGCGGATCGAAAGCGATCATGCCCGCGGCTATGGTTTTGAAGCGTCCGGCACGCTGGGCCGGTCGGCTTATTTGCGTGCACCGCAAAAATCAGCTTTCCGTTTTGTGCTGCCTGCGCTGATGGTCGTTGCATGTGGCGTGGCCGTCAAAGGGTTCATACACCATCAGATTGGCGGCAACGTCTATGACGAGCGGGTCGCAAGCCTGCTGGATGGTGAAGGCTTTGACCGTCTGGGCGGGATGCTGATGACAGCCGATGTTGCGACGCTTTGGGTGTCGGACGCGCTGGACACCACAATCGGCACCGATATCTGATCGGCGCTGCGCAGTCGGATATTCCACGGATACGCCGAAATGCAAAGGCCGCCTTCCAGTGTTGGAAAGCGGCCTGTCATCGTGGGCGTGACGCGCGTTGGCGCGGATCAGAACCGGGGCTGAACCCCGATCGTTTCGATGTCCCCACGGCAAAGCCCGATATCATCAAGCTCACGGTCGGTGAGTTTACCCAAGGCCTTGCGGGTCATGCGGGCGTCGTTCCAACCGCTGAGCGAGGCAAAGCCTGCGTCAACCAGCTGGACGAAACGGTAAGTGGTGATCGCGCCAAGCGGCGCCGGGCGGGTCGTGTGCGTAGCGGCCATGGCGTGTTCCTTTGTAAACGGCTCATTCCGGGGGCATTCGCCCCTGTGCTGTGGTAATTAGATCGGCGCTGGACGTATAGCAACGGACGCCATAGCAACACCGTATTGCGCGGCACGCATGACTGGCGTCATGAATTTGCCAAGAATTCCAATAACTTTCAGGCCTCGCACCAAAATATGTCGCTTTTGCGATCCGCCCTGTCGCAATTTGCATGGGCCGCATCCGGACTGTCGTCTGCGAAATCGGGTGGCGGATGTTCTTGTTTCGTGCTAGTTCGTTAAAAAATGACCAAAAAAAGGGGCAGGTATGCGTGTGATCGGGATCGACCCGGGTCTTCGGAACCTTGGTTGGGGGGTGATCGATGTTGCCGGATCGCGCCTGAGCCATGTCGCCAATGGCATTTGCCATTCCGACGGCGATGATGGTGATCTGGCGCAACGGCTGCTGACGCTGCACACGCAACTGACCATTGTGATCGGGCAATATGCCCCCGACGCGGCGGCGGTGGAGCATACGTTTGTCAACAAGGACGCGGTGGCGACGCTCAAGCTGGCGCAGGCGCGGGGGATTGCGCTGCTGGTACCTGCGCAGGCGGGATTGGTGATTGGTGAATATGCGCCGAATGCGGTGAAAAAGACGGTCGTCGGTGTGGGGCATGCGGCCAAGGTGCAGGTTGACCATATGGTGCGTATCCATCTGCCGGGCGTGGTGATTGCGGGCCCGGATGCGGCAGATGCGCTAGCGGTGGCGATCTGTCATGCGCATCATCTGCAATCATCGGGGCGGTTGGCGGCGGCGTTGCAAAGGGCGGCGGGATGATCGGGCGGATTGCAGGGCGGCTGGAATACCGGGCGGGCGATCATGTGCTGATCGATGTGCGGGGCGTGGGGTATCTGGTTTATGTCAGCGACCGCACCCTTGCCGGCCTGCCAGGGGTGGGAGAGGGCGTGGCGCTGTTCACCGATCTGTTGGTGCGCGAGGATTTGCTGCAGCTGTTCGGCTTTCCCACGATGGTGGAAAAGGAATGGCACCGCTTGCTGATGACGGTACAGGGCGTCGGCGCGAAGGCGTCGATGGCGGTTCTGTCGGCTTTGGGCACGGATGGCGTTTCGCGGGCGATTTCCATGGGCGATGCGCGGGCGATCCAGTCGGCGCAGGGCGTGGGGCCGAAACTGGCGCAGCGGGTGATTTTGGAGCTGAAATCGAAAGCGCCGTCCATCATGGCCATGGGGGTGGGGGCCACGGCGGCAGTGCGTGCGGATGATGTGGTCGAACCTTTTGTCGGCGTGCCGCGGTCGCAGGTGGCGGCGGAGCCATCGCGCGGCGCGCATACCGCCGATGCGTTGTCGGCCCTGACAAACCTTGGTTATGCACCGATGGATGCGGCCGGGGCGGTGGCCACGGCTGCGCATGCGGTACCGGATGCGGATGCAGCGATGCTGATCCGGGCGGCGCTGAAGCTGCTGGCGCCGAAGGGATAGCGCATGGAACCCAACCCCACATTGCGCCCGGATCGCCAGCCCGAAGACCATGACCGCGCTTTGCGGCCGCAGATGCTGGATGAGTTCATCGGACAGGCCGATGCGCGGGCGAATCTGCGGGTGTTCATTGAAAGCGCCAAAATGCGCGGCGAGGCGATGGACCATACGCTGTTCCATGGCCCGCCGGGGCTGGGCAAGACGACGCTGGCGCAGATCATGGCGCGGGAGTTGGGGGTGGGGTTTCGGATGACCTCGGGACCAGTGCTGGTGCGGCCCGGAGATCTTGCGGCGATCCTGACCAATCTGGAACCGCGCGACGTGCTGTTCATCGACGAGATTCACCGCCTGTCACCGGTGGTGGAGGAGGTGCTCTATCCGGCATTGGAGGATTTTGCGCTGGATCTGGTGATCGGTGAGGGGCCGGCCGCGCGCACCGTGCGGATCGACTTGCAGCCCTTCACGCTGGTGGGGGCGACGACGCGGCTGGGGTTGCTGACAACACCGTTGCGGGACCGGTTCGGCATCCCGACGCGCTTGCAGTTTTATACCGAGGACGAGTTGTTCGAGATCGTCACGCGGGGGGCACGGCTGCTGGGTGTGCGGGCGGATGACGGCGGCTGCCGCGAGATCGCGAAACGCGCGCGGGGCACGCCGCGGATTGCGGGGCGCTTGCTGCGCCGGGTGGTGGATTTCGCGATTGTCGAAGAGGGTGGCCATGTCAGCCGGGCGCTGGCCGACCGCGCGCTGACGCGGCTGGGGGTTGACCATCTGGGGCTGGATGGAGCTGACCGGCGATACCTGACACTGATCGCCGAGAATTACGCGGGCGGGCCGGTTGGGGTGGAGACGCTGAGTGCTGCGCTGTCAGAGGCGCGGGATGCGATTGAAGAAGTGATCGAGCCGTTCCTGCTGCAACAGGGATTGATTCAGCGGACGCCCCGGGGGCGCATGCTGGCGGCGAAGGCCTGGGCACATCTGGGACTGGACGCACCACGGGTGCAAACGGATCTATTTGGCGATTGATGAGGAGTCCACCGCTAAGAGCGTCCAGGATTATTTATATATAACAATTGTTTACGGAAAATTTCAGACGGTCTTTTCTGTACTCTTGATTGTCTGCCAAGATCACGCATGACAAGCATCTGGTCCGAAACTTTCCACGAAATCCACCATGCGGGGCAGGCAGATTGTCAGCATGTCATAACGATCTACCACGGTTTGCCGGGCCGCAGCGCGGATATGGGCATATCGTTCGGGCTCGGCGAGTGCTTTCGTCAGCGTTTCCGACCATTCGTTCACATTGAAAAAATCCAGCAGCAGACCGTTTTCGCCATGCTGGATCACCTCTTCCACCGGGGCCGTGCGTGACGCCACGACCAGCGCGCCTGCCGACATCGCCTCGACCATCGACCAGGACAGAACGAAGGGGTAGGTCAGGTAGGCATGCACCCGCGACACCTGCATCAGCGCCACAAAATTCATGTAGGGCACCTTGCCCACGAAATGCACGCGCGACATGTCGATCTGATCCTGCACTTCGGCCAGTATCGTCTCTTTCCAGCCGGTCTTGCCGGTTGGCGCGTTGCCATAGCTGACGCCATCGCCCCCGACGATCACGACCTGCGCCTGCGGGCGCGCGGCCAGAATGGCGGGAAGGGCGCGCATGAAGATGTGATAACCGCGGTAGGGTTCGAGATTTCGGTTGACGAAGGTCAGCACCTCGTCGCCGGCGTGCAGGGTGGTGCCGTTCGGCAAGGTGAATTCTGCTGCAGGATCGGGCACCAGAAGTTGCGAATTCACGCCGTCAAAGATGACCTCGATCATCTTGCGCAAGGGGGCGGGGTAAGTGCTGGCCTGCCACTTGGTGGGCGACAGCCCGGCATCTGCATGAATCAGCGATTGCCCCAGATGGGCGGTGCGGCCCTGGGCGATCATCACCTGATCGAAGGTCGGCGGCGAATACTCGTGGTCGAACCCCACATCGGCGCCGCGCCCCTTGTAATAGAATTCGGCATAGACGATCAGCTTTGCCTCCGGCCAGACTTCTTTCAGAAACAGCGTCTCGCCCCAGCCGGAATGGCCAAAGATCACGTCGGGTATGTAGCCCTGCTCATCCCGCAGCTTGAGCGCGGCGCGGGCGACGGTCACGCCGCGGTCGCTCATCGTAGTATAGTTGCGGCCAAGGCGGGTTTGGGCGGGTTCCACTTTTTGCACGGTATGGGTGTAATGCGCGACGGGGATCATGGCGGTGCGGGTGTTCGTGCTGTCAGTCAGCGCAAGGCATTCGTGGCCCTTGGCGGCCAGCACCGGGGCGAGATACATGAACTGCCCGGGGTAGTTCTGATGGACAAACAGGATCTTCACGCGCCGTCCCCAAAGGCCGCCTGCATCAGGGCGCGGGTATAATCGTTCTGTGGGTTGGCGAACAGGGCGGCCGCTTCGCCTTCTTCGACGACATCGCCGTTGCGCATGACCATGACGCGGTGCGACAGGGCGCGGATCACGCGCAGATCGTGGCTGATGAAGATGTAGGCAAGGCCATGTTTGCGTTGCAGATCACGCAGCAGATCCACGATCTGTACCTGCACGGTCATGTCGAGGGCGGATGTGGGTTCGTCCAGCACAACGAGTTTCGGTTGCAGGATCATGGCGCGGGCGATGGCGACCCGCTGACGCTGGCCTCCGGAAAACTCATGCGGGTAGCGGGCCATGGTGGCAGGGTCGAGACCGACCTCGGCCATGATATCGGCCACCATCTGGCGGCGGTCGCGGCCGGGTTCAACACCGTGCACGCCAAGCCCTTCGGCAATGATGTCTTCGACCGTCATGCGGGGGGACAGGCTGCCGTAGGGGTCCTGGAAAACGACCTGCATGTCGCGGCGCAGACCGCGCAGATCGCGGGTGGACACATTCTGAATTTCGCGGCCCAGAACGGTGATGCCCCCGCTGGAGGGCACAAGGCGCAGGATGGCATTGGCGAGCGTGGTTTTGCCCGACCCGCTTTCGCCGACGACGCCAACGGTTTCACCGGCGCGCACGGTCAGCGTCGCCTCGTTCACCGCCTTTACGTGGCCGACGGTTTTCCGCAAAAGCCCTGCCGTAATCGGGAACCAGACGCGCAGTTTATCGGTGGAGACGATGGTGGCGGCGTTGGTCGGCACCGGATCGGGGCGGCCTTTCGCCTCGGCGCCCAGCAGTTTTTGGGTGTAGGGGTGCTGGGGGTTGGCGAAGATGGTTTCGGTCGGTCCCTGTTCCACAATCAGGCCGTTTTGCATGACGCAGACGCGGTCAGCAATGCGGCGCACAATGCCAAGGTCATGGGTGATGAACAAAAGGCTGAGACCTTCGGTGCGTTTGAGGTCTGCCAGCAACTCGAGGATCTGCGCCTGGATGGTGACATCGAGTGCGGTCGTGGGCTCATCCGCGATCAACAGTTCGGGGCCATTGGCCAACGCCATGGCGATCATCACGCGCTGGCGCTGGCCGCCCGACAGTTGGTGGGGATAGGCGGCAAGGCGGCTTTCGGCCTCGCGGATGCCGACTTTTTGCAGCAGGTCGATGATCCGGGGCCTGGCGGCTGGGCCGGTGATGCCCTGATGCAGTGCAAGGCTTTCGCCCAGTTGTCGTTCGATGGTGTGCAGCGGGTTCAGGCTGGTCATCGGTTCCTGAAAGATGAAACTGATGTCGTTGCCGCGCACCCGGCGCAAGACGGCCTCGGACGCGCCGATCATGTCTTTGCCGTTGTATTGCACCGACCCGGTGACAGTCGCGTTGTCGCCCAGAAGTTTCACGGTGGCGAGCGCGGTGACCGATTTCCCCGATCCGCTTTCGCCGACAAGGGCCACGGTTTCGCCCTTGCCAACGGTAAAGCTGACGCCCCTGACCGCTTCGATCACGCGACCGTCCTGCCGGAAGTGGATGGCCAGATCCTGCACCGTGAGCACGCTCATTTGAAGGTCTTTCTGGCGTCAAAGGCATCGCGCACGCCTTCAAACACGAAGACCAGCAGGCTGAGCATGATGGCGTAGGTGAAGAAGGCGGAATAGGCGAGCCAGGGGGCTTGCAGGTTCTGTTTGGCTTGCAGCGCCAGTTCGCCCAGCGACGGCGAGGACGAGGGCAGGCCGAAGCCGAGGTAATCGAGACCGGCGAGGGTGCCTATGGACCCGGTGATGACGAAGGGCAGCATGGTCAGGGTGGCCACCATGGCGTTGGGCAGCACGTGCCGCCACATGATGCGGCCATCGGACACGCCAAGCGCCTTGGCGGCGCGGACATACTCAAAATTGCGCGCGCGCAGGAATTCGGCCCGCACGACGCCGACAAGGCCGGTCCAGCCGAAGGCGACCATCAGGGCGACGAGCAGCCAGAAGTTCATCTGGAACAGTGCCGCCACGATAATGATGACGTAAAGCGTGGGGGTCGAGCTCCAGATTTCCAGAATGCGCTGGAAGACGAGGTCGACGATCCCGCCGAAATAGCCCTGAACGGCCCCGGCTGCGACGCCGATGATGCTGCTGAAGAAGGTCACAACCAGCGCGAACGTGACCGACAGGCGGAAGCCGTGGATGATGCGCGCGGCCACATCGCGGGCGGTGTCATCGGTGCCCAGTAGGTGGTTGCGATCGGGGGCGGATGGCGCCGCAGCCCCGCCGAGGTTGTCGTTGATCGTGGTGTGGCTGTAGGGGATCGGGGCCCAGATGATCCAGCCGCGGTTGACGGGTTCACCTGCGACGGTGCCTTTTTCATGCGCTTCGGCATAAACGGCGTCGGGATCATCAAAGCAGGCCTCTGATCCGGCGCTGACGATCAGGCACT
>JAYSSN010000397.1:0-2887 GCA_043720555.1 Rhodobacterales bacterium
TTCAAAGGCCATCGACAATCGGTGGCTGTCGGGGGTGACCGTTGTTTCCACAGTCCCCCCAAGTTGCTGGGCGAACGCGACCAGAAGCTGCATTCCCAACCCATCCGATCCGTCAGTCTGGGCAGGTGGCGCCGTGACCACCGAGTTTGTCAGCTGCAGCAGTGCCCGCGTGCTGCCCTGACGTCGCAGGGTGATTTCAATATCCGGCGTGCTGCAATCGGGTTTTCCGGCGTATTTGACGGCGTTGGTCAACGCTTCGGTCAGCATGAGGGCCAGCGGCACGGCCTGATCGGGGGTCAGGCGCAACTGATCGAACGCAGTGGTGACATTGAACCGCCGGCTGGGGCCGCTGGCCAGGTTCAAGACCTGCCGGACGATCTGATCCAGCAGTTCGTCGGCACGCACGTCCGTCAGCCCGCTGGTCTGGTACAGTTCGCGGTGAATCGTAGCGAGGCTCATGACCCGGTCCTGCAGGTTCTTCATCAGACCGCGTGTTTCGGGATTTCGGGATTGCCGCATCTGCATGTTCATGATCGACGAAATCAGCTGAAGGTTGTTCTTGACCCGATGATGCACCTCGCGCAGCAGGGCTTCGCGCTGATGCACCATGTCTTCGAGATGCGCCTCGTCACGCAGAATGGTGTCGGTCATCGTCAGGTAGGCATCGGCGACATCGCAGATTTCAATCGGTGCACCGTGCAAATTCAGATTGCCGACCAGCCGTGACCCTTTGGAAAACGACGTGATGCTGCGACGCAGGACGCGGATATGCCGGGTGACCAGACGGTCGGCCGATATCAGTGCCACCAGCAGGCTGGCAAGCCACATCAGGATCGGCGGGACATAGGGCGAGAATAACAAGGCCATCGATCCCGGTGCCGGTTCGGCAGGCCAGCTTCCGATGGTGAAAAGCTCTCCGTCCAGCATCGGCGCCACAGCGTAGATGCGCATCTCGCCAGACCGCGATGCAGCCGAGAATGTCGCAAGATCGTTGGTTGCAAGGTCAACCAGCTGGCGGTCGGCCGGCAGGTCACGCGGGGCGTCATCAAGGCCCATGGAGGCCGTCAGAATGTTTCCTTCAGCGTCAAAAGTCACCAGCGTGACGGGTGCATCGCTTCCCATCTGCCTGGCCGCCCAGCCCCCAGGTGACGCGCGGCGCAGCGCCGAATGCGGCATCGAGATCGACGCATACCCCAGAAGCGCACCGTTCTGCCCAACGACAGGGTGTCCAACGACGAGCACGGAGGTACCAGAGACGCGCCCGTTACGGATAACGGCAATATCGGGCTTTGGGTCGGCCCGCATCGCGGCGAGGCGCGGGCTGTCGGACAAATCAAGCGGCTTGTCACTCGACGAGCACACAACCTGCCCTGACAACGGAACAAACGCCGCGTAGGAATAAGGGGTAGAGGACTGCTCGACAAGGTTCTTCAGCAGATCGGAACACAACTGCTGGTCCGGGCCAAACAGGGCGATCGGCACTGCGATGGCCGCAACGGCCGCGCGTGCGCCCCGGATCAGCCCCGCCTCGGGTGCAACGGCAATCAGCGTTTCGCCAAGAATGCTGGCTTCGGATCGCGCGCGCGCCTCGTTGCGCAGTGACTGCACCTGAAGGCCAGCCAGAATGCCAAGCGGCAACAGCGCCAACGTCAACGCCAACGCCAGCCGGACCCCCAGCCGGTGGATCATGCGGGGCTTGCCGCGCATCAGGCGGCCTGTGCTCCGGACCGCCCCAGCACGGCCATCGTGGCGCCATCGACACCCGCCAGCACATCCTCGCCCTCGGCCAGACCCATCAGCTCGCTCAGGCGCTTTCGCGCGCGGCTGGTCCGGCTTTTGACGGTGCCGACGGCGACACCCATCATGCCCGCAGCCTCTTCACAACTGAAGCCGGACGCGCCAACAAGGATCAGCACCTCGCGGTGTTCCGGGCTGAGTTTGTCAAAGGCACGCTGAAAATCGGCGTAAGCCAGCTTTCCATCATGATCGGGTTTTTGATAAAGCCCCGCCGCATGCACGCCATCGGGATCAGCAACCTCGTAGCGGCGTTTGCGCAGGCTGGAAAAAAACGTGTTGCGCAGAATGGTGAACAGCCATGCCTGAAGGTTCGTTCCGGCCTGAAACTTTTCGATATTCGTCCATGCCTTCACGATGGTGTCCTGCACCAGATCGTCCGCAGCGGACACATTTCGTGTCAGACTGATCGCGAACGCCCGCAAACTTGGCAGGTGATCCACCAGTTCTGCACGCGGATCGCCGGGCGGCGTGGATGCGGCCTGACCTGTCATGAGTCGCCATCACGTTTTTTAAGCTGTGCGAGCAAAAGCTTGAAACGGTCTGGAATATCTTCCTTCAGGGCGTCATCATAGACGCGCTTCAGATTCTCGTCGATTTCTTGCTGAAGTTTCGATTTCGGTCGGTCTTGTGCCATTGCTTCATGCATACTCATTTTTCGCAGACTGTTGCCACCTTATATGGAACCAAACGCGCCAACAGGGCGTTGGTTCCGCGAAATACGAAAAAAAAGGAACTTTGCATGTCAAACGACGCTGGGCCCGAACTTTCGGTCACAATCGGATCTCATTTGCCCTTTTTGCGCCGCTACGCCCGCGCCCTGACCGGAAGTCAGGACAGCGGCGACCGATATGCCGCCGCCACGCTGGAAACGATTCTGGAAGATTCGACGATTTTTGATGCGGTCGACAACCCGAAGGTTGCCCTGTTTCACGCCTTCCATCTTGTCTGGGCCAGCGCCGGTGCGCAGGTGAGTGAACCCGATACGCGGCTCTCGGCGATCGCGCAGGCGCACATGGCCGATCTTACGCCAAATTCGCGCGAGGCGCTGCTGCTGCATGCAATCGAAGGGTTTCGGGAAGCCGAAATTGCG
>JAYSSN010000398.1:0-7348 GCA_043720555.1 Rhodobacterales bacterium
CAAATCAGTGGCACAAGGCTTCCTTCCCGCCGACCGCGTGCAAGACGGCCTCGCCGTGGACATCGAAATCCTCGGAGCGCGCCGCCCCGCCACGGTCCACCTGACCCCGCTGTTTGATGCCGACGGCACCAGAATGCGCGGCTGACCCATTTTCTGTCGTTAAATATCCGCGGGGGGTGAGGCCGCAGGCCGAGGGGGGCAGACAGCCCCCCTTTCTTTTGCAACACTCATCCGATGACCGCGCTGCCCCATATCCTGATCCTCGCCGCAGGCGCCGCATCCCGCATGCGGGGCGCGGACAAGCTGATCGAACGGATCGACGGCATCCCCCAGATCACCCGGATCACCACGGCGGCCCTCGCCACCGGCAGCGCGGTCTTTGTGGCGCTGCCCGGCGACCGGCCGTTGCGCGCGGCCGCCCTGTCAGCCCTGCCCGTCACGCTGATCCCGGTTCCCGATGCGGCCGAAGGCATGGGGGCGTCGATCCGCACGGCCGCCGCCCTGATCCCCGGTGGCGCTGTGATGATCCTGCTCGCCGATCTGGTGGAAATCACGGCGCAAGACCTGCACCGTATGATCGCGGCCCATGCGGCCCATCCCATGGCGATCCTGCGCGGGGCGTCCCATGACGGCACCCCCGGCCATCCGGCCATCATCCCTGCCGATCTGCGGCCTGCCTTGCTGACCCTCGCGGGTGATGCAGGCGCGCGCGGGCTGTTTCACAGCCAGCGCGACCGCCTGCGTCTGGTGCCTCTGCCAGATGCCCACGCCACGACAGACCTTGATACCCCTGAAGGCTGGGCCGCCTGGCGGGCCTCACGCGGCCAATAGCACCCGCGCCTCATGCGCCTTCAAAGACAGGCGTGCGGCCGGAAACGACGCGCGGTGATGCAGGTCCGGGAACAGAGTCAGCAGTTCGTGCTGCTGATCCGCGGCCATTCCCGCCAGCATCCGGGCTGCGGGCTGAAAACTTTCGGTCCAGGCGCCGTCGGCACAGATGATCTCATGCGCGTCAAACAGCAGGTGGATATAGGACACCCCCTGCGTCAGCACCCGTGTGATCCCCGGTCGGCCCGTCATGTGAATGGCCGCCACCAGCACCTGATCGGTACCAAACCACATCTCGGGTGCGGCCCCTTCAATCAGCATCCGGTGCTGCGGCGACACCTTCATGTCCTGCAGCGGCAGCCCGTCGCCCAGGGCACCCGCCGTGATCAGCACCGGCTGCAACACCGGCTGCACGATCAGGTCGGCAAAGCTCAGGTCGCGCCGCCCGGTCCAGCGGATCGCCTGCCAGCCGTGGTCGCGCGTCAAGACGTGGTCGCCCACCTGCAACAGTTCAACCGCAATCTCGCCACGCGCGGTGGTTATCAGCGTGCCGGGCGTAAAGCAGGGGATGACGTTCTCGATGTCGCTGAACGCCATCGTGCCGACGACATTGCCCAGCGCATCCAGAAATTCCACCACGCCGTTTTCCGGGTTGCCCGGCGCATAGATGATGTTCGTCAGCGCCTTGCCATAGGCGCGCAAATCCAGCGTATCAAGGTCGATGCCGGTGGCGCTGCCATCAATGACATCGCCCGCACCGCCAAAGAACATGTCCTGATCGGCCCCGCCGATCAACGTATCCGCCCCGGCACCGCCCGTCAGGGTATCATTGCCCGCATCGCCCAGCAGCGTGTCATTGCCGTCGCCGCCCAGCAGGCTGTCGTTGCCCGTGCCGCCATCCAGACTGTCATCGCCCGCATCGCCCAGCAGCGTGTCGTTGTCATCGCCGCCCAGCAGCGTGTCATTGTCGTCGCCACCCGACAGGCTGTCATTGCCCGCGTCGCCGGCAAGGCTGTCGGCTCCGGCGCCGCCAAACAGCGTGTCGAGCCCTGCCCCGCCAGACAGCGTGTCATTGCCCGCGTCGCCGTTCAGCACATCGTCGCCGGTACCGCCGATCAGGCTGTCATCACCGATGCCGCCGGACAGGCTGTCATTGCCGTCGCCCCCGTCCAGCGTGTCGGACCCGTCGCCGCCGTCCAGTGTGTCGAGGCCCAGGTCGCCCGACAGGCTGTCATTGTCCAACCCGCCCAGCAGGCTGTCATTGCCGTCGCCACCGGTCAGCGTGTCTGCGCCCGCGTCGCCCAGCAGCGTGTCGTTGCCGGTGCCGCCATCCAGACTGTCGGCACCGTCGCCACCCGACAGGCTGTCCGCATCAGCGCCACCAAACAGGCTGTCCGCATCCGCCCCGCCAAACAGACTGTCCAGCCCCGCGTCGCCAAACAGCGTGTCGAGCCCGATCCCGCCAAACAGGCTGTCGTTCCCGTTCCCGCCGTTCAGCAGATCGTTGTCGGTGGGCTGCGACTGGAAATGGATGTCAGACACATAAACGATCTGACCGCCGGTGTTCAGGTTGTCGTAATCAATCTCGAACCGCGCGACAGGCCCCGCGATATCGATGCGGACCGATCCCGCAGCCGATCCCACCGTATCACTGGTCGCACCGGCCGTGATCGTGTTACCCGACACCGTTTCGTTTCCGGCGATGGTGAATGTCACCGCAACCGGGTTGCCCGCCGCGTCAAACGCCCGGATCGTGATCTTGTCCTGCCAGGTACCGGCATCAATGTCATTCAGGCGGAACGACACATTGGTGACGGTATTGCCGAATTCGGCACCCGGCACATTTGAAAACTGGAAGATGGCCGTCGACGTGTCGCCGATCCCGCCAGCCCCGCCCAGCACCAGGTTGGAGGTCGGGTTGTACGGATCACCCGGTGCCACATAGGCCGTGTCGGTGGTTTCGAGCGACCATTGATTGCCGCCACCATCGTCGGTAAAGCTGACCGCAAGATTGACGCCGCCGGTATCCTGGCTAAAGCCGCCGAAGACGTCCTGTTCGTCCGCGCCCGCCACGTTCCAGCGCATCACCAGATCGGTTGGTGGCGAGGTCGCATCGCTGCCGACCAGCGTATCGTCGCCGTCCCCGCCCACAAGCGTATCGTTGCCCGTGCCCCCGGTCAGGCTGTCGTTGCCCGCGTCGCCTGACAGCGAATCCGATCCGGTGCCGCCTGACAGTGTATCCAGCCCGTCGCCACCGCTGATCGTGTCGGCACCACTGTCACCGGCAAGAGAATCGTCTCCGAGCCCGCCTGACAGAGAGTCCGCGCCTTCGCCGCCCGCCAGCAGATCGTTACCCGCGTCACCCGACAGCGTGTCATTGCCAAGGCCGCCGTACAGGCTGTCCAACCCGTCGCCGCCGATCAGGCTGTCGTTGCCCAGATCACCGAAAAGCGAGTCGTTGTCCAACCCGCCGTTCAGCGTGTCATTGCCGTCGCCGCCATAAAGCAAATCGTTCCCGGCATCGCCGAGCAGGCTGTCGTCGCCCAGCCCGCCAAAAAGGCTGTCCAGCCCGTCGCCGCCCGACAGCGTGTCGTTCCCGGCGTCGCCAAACAGGCTGTCGTTGTCCAGTCCGCCGAAAAGTATGTCCAGTCCGGCCCCGCCGTACAGCGTATCGTTCCCGGCATCGCCCGTCAGGCTGTCGTTCTCGGTCCCGCCGAAAAGCACGTCGGTTCCGGCACCGCCAAACACGGTGTCGTTTCCGGCTTGGCCCAGCAGACTGTCGTTACCGGTGCCGCCAAACACCGAGTCGTTGCCAGCCCCGGCATTGATCGTGTCGTTGCCACCACCGCTTCCGGTGGCCGTACCGCCATAGATAACGTCGGCACCCGTTGTTCCGGCCAACGAGTCGTCTTTGCTATCACTGCCGGTAATCGTTGCCATTGCTGCGCCTCACCCAAAACTGCCGGTTGACTACACAGGTCCCGGCTTGACTGCACTGATTGCCGAAATAGGCGCGAAATCCGGTTGAAGTTAGAACCAAAAGTGGCACTGCCGCGGAAAAATATGTCAAATTCACGACAAAAGGCCACGCCGCAAGCTGCCCTTCAACCCGTGATTGCACCTGCCGGAATGCACATCGCTTTACCGCGAAAAACAGGCGGCATCTGCCAGCGGCCCGGCGCCTGTCCTGCGAATCAGGCAATGGTGCCTGCCCCGCGCTGCAGAACGGTTTATCGCGCCAGAAGCCGGGCTTCTGCGGCCGTCAGGGTCTTGCGGGCCCCAGCATATTCGTCCAACCCGTCCTGCGACTTCAGCTTCGGAAAAAGCTCAAACAGTTCAAGCCGTTGTGAATTTCCCATGCCCTTGAGTGTCAAGTCGTCGGGCTGAAAACTTTCGGTCCATGCGCCGTTTGACAACACGACCTCGTGCCGGTCAAACATCAGATGAACATAGGTTGTCTGCATGCTTTCCATCGGAACAACACCGGCGGTGCCCACCAGATTCTTGGCCGAAACCAGCACTTCGGGGTCGTTGAAATGCACGGCGGTACGGCCATTGGCAACCAGCACGCGGTGGTTCGGGCTGACCATCATGTCACGCTCCGGCAGGTCATTGCCAAGGCTGCCACGGCGCAGCAGGATCGGTTGCAGATGACTGACGATGGCCATTTCCTGCCACGAAATCGGCCGTTGACCGATCCAGCGGATGTCCTGCAAACCGTTGTCGCGGGTGATGATCTTGTCACCGATCCGCAGCGTTTCCACCGGCACTTCACCACGCGGCGTGCCGATCATCGTGCCGGGCGTAAAGCACGGGGTCACCGGCGCGATCGCCGCATCCGCCAGCATGGGGTTCGGGGTGTGCGCGCGCGTCAAGGTTGGCATGGCGCGCGGACGGTCAAGTTTTGCATGCCCATCGCGGTGCCGGTGCGCGCCGTTGCCAGCCCGCACACCGTCATCACGAGAACCATCCAGAACAGTGTCATTGCAGCCTCCTGCACTTGCGGTGTCACGCGGCGCAGCGCCGGTGATGATTGCCCCCTGGGTCTTCAGTGTACCGGCGCCCACCTGAACCGCCCCCGCCATGTCGCACGCACCATTTACCAACACTGTCACGTCCTCTGGCCTTCCGAAGCTCTGTACGCGCGCACCCCGGATCGTCCGACGCGCGCCCTTGCAGCACAATTTTCATCCGCCACAGATCGTGCTTTCGCACCATCCATTTGGCTATGATTAGTCCGCCTGACGCCCTTGGAGAAGTGAAAAATGGCATGATTGCGGCCATGCTCACGCAGTTACAATCGGGGGTTGCGACACGACATTAACACTCTCTCGCGTTCTGGTTGAAGTTAGGCCGGAAGGCGAAACATGTTGTGCCCCGAAAGGTGAAAAAAGCACGTAAAATCAACATAAAACCGGGTTTTCAGCACCCGCTGCAACCGCATCATTGCAACCACACCGGCAACAGTGCGGCCCGCAAGCCGACCGTGTCATTTTTTTCATGGCCGAAGGCCGATTGTGGCAGCATTGTGTCAATGTTGCAGGCTAAAAGCGCGCCGTCCGCGCCCCGGCGGGTCTTTGTTTCAAAACAGGAAACGCCGCATACCAAAGCACCGAATCACCCGGCGTCAAACCGTTGAAAATCCATGGCTTTGAACCGCCACACGTCTGAAAGGATGGTGCCCGAGGCGAGACTCGAACTCGCACACCTTGCGGCGGAGGATTTTGAGTCCTCTGCGTCTACCGTTCCGCCACTCGGGCCATCCGGGAGGGGGTTTAGCCGTCCCCGGGCGCGGCGTCAATCACAGCTGATCGGTGTCGAACGTATCGCAGTCTTCGATCCGGCCGGACTGAAACCCGGTGACGAACCAGCGCGACCGCTGCTCGGACGTGCCGTGGGTAAAGGTATGCGGCATCGGGCGCCGCCCTGCGTTGGCCTGCAACGTATCATCCCCGATCTGGCGCGCGGCGTTGACCGCTTCTTCGAGATCGGCCTCGTCGATCGACCCGAACGTTTGCGCCGCCTCGCGCGCCCAGATGCCCGAAAAGCAATCCGCCTGCAGTTCGATCCGTACCGAGATCAGGTTGCTTTCGGCTTCCGACACCTGCGCGCGCACGTCGTTGGCCTGACCGAGGATGCCCAGCTGGTCCTGCACGGCATGCGCGATTTCATGCGCTACCACATAGGCCGCGGCAAAATCGCCCGCAGCCCCCAGCCTGCGCTCCAGCGTCACGAAAAAATCGGTATCGAGATAGGCCTTCCTGTCACCGGGGCAAAAGAACGGCCCCGTGGCACCACTGGCGCCGCCGCAGGCCGACTGCGTCGCGCCGCTGAACAGCACCAGCGTCGGGGCCCGGTATTGTGCGCCCAGCTGATCGCGGAAGATGTTGGCCCAGACATCTTCGGTATCGGCAAGCGTCACCGACACAAACTCGCGCGCGCGCGCATCTTCGGCCGAAAGCTGGACCGGGGCGCCGGTCTGTCCGCCGGGATCGTTCAGCAAGGGCGACACATCCACCCCGAAAAACCATCCCAGCAGCAGCACCACAATGACACCCGCGCCGCCAAGCCCGCCGGCCCGCACGCCAGCCCCCGCGCGACGGCGGTCTTCGATATTGTTGCTGCCCCTGCGTCCGCGCCATTGCATGATCGTATTCTCCCAGCCTGATGACCGCAGTGGCGGTACCGCCGGTAAGGTAGCGTCCGTTTCGCCCCGGCCCAAGTGATTTCGCAGGCGTGACTTTCCTAATGCCGCAAGCAGCGGTAAGTCAGGCCTGACCGCCACACCGGAGCCGCCATGACCCAGCGCATGTTCATCACCCTCGCCACTCTCGGCTCGGCCGCACTTCTGGCCGGGGCCTTTGCGTTTCAATACATCGGCGGGCTTGCCCCGTGCCAGTTGTGCCTGGAGCAGCGCTGGCCCCATGCGGCCGCGATGGTGATCGGGATTGTGGCGCTGGCGCTGGCAACGGGGCCCCTGACCCGCCTGCTGGCGGTCAGCGGCGCAATCGCCGCCGCGGCCACGGCAGGATTGGGGGTCTATCACACCGGGGTCGAGCGCGGCTGGTGGCAGGGGCCCGATACCTGCACTGCAGGCGGCAATATCGGGGGGATCAGCCCCGAAGACCTGCTGGAACAGATCCTCGCGGCCCCCGTCATCCGCTGCACCGATGTGGCCTGGCAGATGTTCGGGCTGTCGATGGCGTCGTGGAATGCGGTCCTGTCCTTCGGGCTGGCCGCGATCTGGGTCATGGCCGCACGGGCCGTGAAGTAAGGGGCTGTCTGCCCCTCTTGGCGCTTCGCGCCAATTCACCCCGAGGATACTTCCGGACAGAAAATGGTGTCAGCCGATCAGGCGGGCATGTTCCTGCAGGGCAAACCGGTCGGTCATCCCCGCCACGTAATCCGCCACGATCCGGGCAAGGGCCGTGTCATCCGCCGCCGCCGCGATGTCCATGCGCCATTCCTGTGGCAGCAGGTCAGGCTGGCCCAAAAACAACGGGAACAGCCCGTTCACCAC
>JAYSSN010000399.1:0-7338 GCA_043720555.1 Rhodobacterales bacterium
GGCGCGGCGGATTTCACAGCGCATGCGCGGGGCAGTTTCGGGCTGAATGATCTGGGTGTGGCCGATATTGCGGGCAATGTCTGGGAATGGACGGAAACCTGTTTTCAGAACGGCACGCTGAGTGTTGATGGCCAGACGATCACCACGGTTTCGGACTACTGCGGGGTGCGTGCGGTGCAAGGCAAACACCGGGCTTTCGTGACCGACTTTATCCGCGATGCACGGTCGGGCGGCTGCTCGGCCGGGGTGCCACCAGATTTTCTGGGGTTCAGGCTGGTCCGCGACCCGGACTGAGCGTACGGCGACCAAAGAAAAGGGGCGGCTCCGTGTATGGGGCCGCCCCTCTGGCATGGCATGCAGGACCGGTTTACTTCACGATCTGCGTGAACAGCGGCTCGAACCGGGTTTTCGCCTTGCCGCGCTGGGTGACGGCGGTCGCGGCGTCCACATTGACCGGCGCGCCGACCTGAATGAGGGCAACCATACCCATCGCGTAATGTGGCGTGCATTTGACGCCGTAGACGCCTTCAGTGGTAAGGGTCACGCTGAAGTCCTTGCCCATCTCGCTTTTCATGACTTCGGCGCCTTCGGGCAGCATGCCTTCGATGGTTTCCACGTTGTGGCCGGCATCGGTTGCGATGAAGTTGATGGTGTCACCGGGGGCTGCGGCAACGAAAGCCGGCTCGAAAACCATGGTGCCTTCGGTGCCGCTGTTCAGCATCTGGACCTCAAAGGTTTCGGCCACGGCGAAGGGCGCGGTCAGCATGGTGGCAAGGCTGGCAGCAATCAGTGTTCTCAACATCGGTTTTCCTATCGGGAAGGGTTGGTGATGTTGCAGCTTGTACGCTAGGGTTCGGCTTGGGTTGTTGCGCTACATCAATGTCGGGGCATATGGATTGAATAATCTGGACGAAAGCCTGCTGACGGATATACCGCCGTTTCGCCGCCTGACCCGCCCGCAAATCCGTGCGATTCTGGATCTGGCGCAGCCACGGCGGTTTGACGCTGGCCACACCGTTTTTTCCGAAGGGATGCCAGTGGAGCGGTTCTATCTGCTGCTCGACGGGCATATCCGGGTGGTGCGGACCACGGCAGGGGGCGACCAGATCATTGCGCTGCATATCGCGGCGGGGCAGCTGTTCGGGATTGGCGTCGCATTGGGGCATGCCGCGTATCCCGCCACTGCCATGACCGCCGACGAGTGTCTGACCTTGTCATGGCCCAACGCCCTTTGGCAGGACTTCATCACGCGATATGATGGCTTTGCCACCGAGACCTACAAGGTGGTGGGCGACCGGATGGGTGAAATGACCACCCGCATTCTGGAGATGGCGACCAAACAGGTGGAACAGCGCGTGGCCTGCGCCATCCTGCGCCTGATCACCCAGATGGGGCGCAAAGTCGATGGCGGGATCGAGATTGATTTTCCGATTACCCGGCAGAACATATCCGACATGACAGGCACCACGCTGCACACCGTCAGCCGCTTGCTGAGCGCGTGGGAGAAGGACGGCCTTATTACCAGCGCGCGGCGCAAGATCACGGTGACGCAGCCACATCAGCTGGTGCTGTTGAGCGGGGCTGCGGGGTAGGGGGCTATCCGGTGGGCGGTGCCTGACGCGATGGTTTGCGGGTATGGTCGGCGGATGATCGTTGCAGCACGGTTCCGGTGGCATCGACGATCAGCCGCATCCGGCGGGTGGGGGAAAAGAACGTCAGCCTGAACCGCCCCGCGTCATCACCTTCGCCCGCCTCACAGCGACTGGTGACGGTGCCATCGTGCAGGGCGGCACGCAGCGCCTCGGGGTCCAGCTTCAATCCCTTGGCGACGACGGCTGCATCCACCTGGACGGTGCCCCCATTGAAGGAAACGATTGTCATGCCAGCGGCCCCGGATAGGCGCAATCTGCCAGCGTGCCGACATTCATCGCGTCCAGAAACGCCGTGCGTGCAATGGCAAAGCGGTGTCTGAGCCGACACGCCGGAAGCAGCACGCATGCGCCGCCATCGGCGCGAAAACATTCAACCAAGGCGCTGTCCTGTTCCAGTTGCCGCACGACGTCGCCCAGACGGATGTCGCTGGCCGGTCTGGCTAACCGGACCCCGCCACCTTTGCCCCGCTGCGCGGTCACATAGCCGCAGCGCACCAGATCCTGCACCACCTTGGTCAGGTGATGGCGTGAGATCGCAAATTCGGTAGCGATCTGGTCGGTGGTGAATACGCGGTCAGGCGCCCCCGCGAGCCGCATCAACACGCGCAGGCCGTAATCGGTAAAACTGGTCAGTCGCATCGCGGGGGCCTTTCACGGCGGAACAAAGAATAAGTATTTGTAATGTCACTTTTGTTGAGGTAAACCGGTATCATAAATACTACTTAAAGGCCATCACCATGAATGCTGATGTGACGTCGGCCCAGCGGCGTGCCCGGATCACAGCGGATATCGTGGCAAAGACCGGCATTACCGAATCAATGGTCGAACGTGTTGTGCGCGGGTTCTATCGCCGCATCCGGAAAGACGCGCTTCTTGGAGCTATTTTTGAAAATCACATCACAGATTGGGATTCACATATGTTAAATATGATTGAGTTCTGGTCTTCGGTCACCCTGCTGTCAGGGCGCTACCACGGCAACCCGATGGCAAAGCACAAGGATCTTCCCGTGAACATCGTGCATTTCAAACGCTGGCTTGCACTGTTTGACGAGACGGTACGCGAGGTGTGCCCTCCGGCTGCGCGGGTGCATTTCATGGAACGCGCCGAGCGGATTGCGCAGAGCCTGATGATGGGGATCACGGATATGGCGTCACAGCAGACCCCTGTGCCAGCCCTGGCCAAATCAGGGCTGCGCCCATGATCGGGGAACTGACCGCGCCCGAGCGTTGGATCGGGTTGATCATCCTGCTTGGGCTGGCGCTTTGTGGCGTCGTGTTTGCGGTTGCCGGGCGGGCGGATCCGCTGGGCGGGCAGGGGTGGATCATCCTGATTGCGGCGGTGGCTGGTGTGTTCTGGATGGTGGCGCATTTCGACGATCCGGTGCCCGGCCCGGACCGGTTTGCGCAGTACTACGACACCCCCAGCAAGCTGGGTATCGTGCTGGCGATGGGCTGGGCGGTGATCGGCATGACCATTGGCGACTGGGTGGCCTGGCTTTTGGTGTTTCCGGATCTGACATTCGATGCCGCCTGGGCCAGTTTCGGCCGCCTGCGCCCGGTGCATACCAGTGGGGTGATATTTGGTTTTGGCGGCAATGCGCTGATTGCCACGTCGTTCTACGTGCTGCAACGCACCTCGCAAGCGCGCCTTTGCGATCAGATCAGCCCGTTGTTCGTGCTGCTGGGGTTCAATCTGTTTTGCGTGCTGGCAGCGGCGGGATATCTGCAAGGCATCACCCAATCCAAGGAGTATGCCGAACCGGAATGGTATCTGGATATCTGGCTGGTGATGGTCTGGGTGACCTATTTCAGCATCTACATCCGCACACTGGCCCGCCGTAAAGAACCGCATATCTATGTGTCGAACTGGTATTATCTTGCCTTTATCCTGGTCATGGCGGTGCTGCATATCGTCAACGGCATCAGTCTGCCGATTTCATGGGGCCAGGCAAAAAGCTATTCGGCCTTTGCAGGTGTGCAGGATGCCATGGTGCAGTGGTGGTACGGGCATAACGCGGTGGCGTTCTTTCTGACCTCGGGCTTTCTGGGCATGCTGTATTACTACCTGCCCAAACGCGCGGGGCGGCCGATCTTTTCTTACCGCCTGTCGATCCTGAGCTTCTGGGGCATCGTATTCTTCTACATGTGGGTCGGGTCGCACCATCTGCTGTATACAGCGCTCCCCGATTGGGTTCAGACCTTGGGCATGGCGTTTTCGATTATGCTTCTGGTGCCAAGCTGGGCCTCGGCCGGGAATGCGCTGATGACACTGAATGGTGCGTGGCACAAAGTGCGTGATGACGCGACGCTGCGCTTCATGTTCATCGCGGCGGTGTTCTATGGCCTGTCGACATTCGAGGGTTCGTTTCTGGCGATCCGCCCGGTGAATTCGCTGTCGCACTATACCGACTGGACAGTTGGACATGTGCATTCCGGAGCACTGGGCTGGGTGGCGATGATTACGTTCGGGGCGATCTACGCCTCGGTGCCGTGGCTGTGGCGGCGCGAAGCGATGTATTCAAACCGTCTGATCGAATGGCATTTCTGGTTGGCCCTGGCGGGCACGGTGATCTATGTCGTGGCATTGTGGAACGCGGGGATCTTGCAGGGTCTGATGTGGCGCACGACCACTGAGGCGGGCAGTCTTGCCTATTCCTTTACCCAGTCGATGGAGGCAATGCAGCCCTATTACGTCACCCGCGCGATTGGCGGGCTGGTGTTCCTGATCGGGGCCGTCATCGGCAGCTATAATGTCTGGATGACCATCCGCACCGCACCTTCTGCGCAGCGGGCGGGCGATGCGCCTGCTGAACTGGCGGTGACGTGATGTTGTTTGGTCTGCACTACAAGCTGGAGCGCAAATCGGTGGCGCTGGTGTTGGCGATTATTGTCGCGTCAGCCGTGGGGGGCATTGTCGAGATCGTGCCGCTGTTCACCATCGACCAGACGGTTGAGGACGCCCCCGATATGCGGGTTTACACGCCGCTGGAACTGGCCGGGCGCAACATCTATGTGCGCGAGGGTTGTTATGCCTGCCACAGCCAGATGATACGCACGCTCGCCGATGAGGTGGACCGCTATGGCCCCTATTCGCGCGCAGTTGAATCGCAGTACGATCATCCGATGCTGTGGGGCTCAAAGCGCACCGGACCGGATCTGGCGCGGCTGGGCGAGAAATACTCGGATGTCTGGCATGTCGCGCATCTGATGAATCCACGCGATCTGGTGCCCACATCCATCATGCCGTCCTACGCCTTCTTGGCGCGGACCGATCTGCGGGTGAATGATCTGAGCTTGCATCTGGCGGCGCTGCGATCGTTGGGCGTGCCATACACCGACGCGATGATCGCCAACGCCCCGGCCGATGCAGTGGGTCAGGCCAGCCCCGACAGCCTGCGGGCAGACGGCGTGGTTGAACGCTATGGCGAGGACACGACGGTGCGCGCCTTTGATGGCAGCCCCGGTGGCCCGACCGAGATGGATGCCTTGGTGGCCTATCTGCAAATTCTGGGGCGTCTGACGGATGTGGCGCTGGCCGACGTGACGGTGGGGCAATAGCGATGGATCATGAAACTGCGCTGTGGTTGTCGAAATCATTCGGGCTGTTCTATCTGATCTTCATGTCCGTGGTGGTGGTTGTCTATACGTTCTGGCCTGCCAACAAGGCCGGTTTTGACCGCGCGGCGCGCGCCATTCTTGATGAGGATGACCGGCCATGAGCGACCCCTCCCATCCGCCGGAACGTGACCCGCATTCGGGCTATCTGACGACGGGCCATGCGTGGAACGGGATTACCGAGCTGAATTCACCCGTGCCGCGCGCGGTGTGGTGGTTTCTGGGGATCACCCATGTGGTGGCGCTGGTCTATATGATCCTGATGCCCGCCGTTCCGCTGTGGTCCACCTATACCAAGGGCCTGCTCGGCACCGATCAGCACAGCGAAGTCGATGCAGCCGTCGCACAGACGGTGCAGGCACGCAGTGACTGGACCGCACAGATCGCAGGGCTGCCCGACGCCGCCATTCAGGAAAACCGGGCGCTGATGCAGATCGTGCGGAGCACGGGGGCGACGTTGTTTGGCACAAACTGCGCGGCCTGTCACGGCGTGGCCGGCATGGGTGGACGCGGGTTCCCCGATCTGACTGACGCAGATTGGCTATGGGGGGACGATGCGGCCATCATCACGGAAACCCTGCGCGTTGGCATCAATGTGACCCATCCGGACAGCCGGATTGCCCAGATGCCCGCCTTTGGGCGCGACGAACTGCTTAGCCGGGATCAGGTGGCCACACTGGTGCCTTATCTCATCGGGCTGTCACAGCCGGGGACCGTTACCGCGCCAGAGGCGGCCACCCTGTTTGCCGAGAATTGCGCCGCCTGCCATGGCGACGGTGGCATGGGTCTGACGGATATAGGTGCGCCAAATCTGACAGACGACATATGGCTTTATGGCGGGGATGCCGGCACGCTGCGCGACACGCTGTGGAACGGGCGGCAAGGCCAGATGCCCGCATGGGAGGCGCGTCTTTCGGAAACCGACCGCAAGATCCTGACGCTTTACGTGCTTGATCTGGGAAAGGGCGCGCCATGACACGGACCGCCCTGATCTGGTGGGGAGCGGCGACGTTCGTGCTGGTGATCCTTGGGGCCAATGCACATCTTGCCTATGTGGCGTTCGCGTCGCAACCCGGGTGCGTCGCGCATGTCCGGGGCGGTGAAACGCCATCCACCACCGCTTTCAGCGCGGCAACATCATCATGCTGAGGACCACAACAGGAGGCAGCCGATGACAGGAATTCCCGCTGTTGAGCCGCCGCTGCGGGTGGAAACCCAGTGGCACAGGCATTTGTCGCCGACGGCTGCGCTGGGCTGGCTTGCTGCAGGGTGGCGTGACACATGGCGACGGCCGATCCCGAGTCTGGGCTATGGTTTGCTGGTCGCGGTCATTTCCATGGCGATCGTTGCGGGGCTGTTCGTTCTGGGCTGGGATTTCGTCCTGCTGCCCGCGCTCGCGGGTTTCATGGTCACCGGGCCGGTGCTGGCTATCGGCCTTTACGAAAAAAGCCGCAGGCTTGCGGCGGGAGAGCCGGTCAGCCTGACGTCGATGATTTTCGTACGGCCCAGATCGGGGGGGCAGGTGCTGTTCAGCGGGGCGCTGCTGTTGTTGCTGATGCTGCTGTGGATGCGCGCGGCGGTGATCATCTATGCGCTGTTTCTGGGGGTTCAGCCGTTTTCGGGCCTGACGCAGGTCATGCCGATGCTGTTGGGCACTCCGACTGGTTGGGCGATTCTGATCGTCGGGTCGGCCGTGGGGGGGCTTTTCGCGGCCTTCGCCTTTGGGATCAGCCTTTTTGCCATTCCCATGCTGCTTGATTTGCGCACCGATGCGCTGACGGCGATGGGCAGCAGTCTGGCGCTGGTGTGGTACAACAGGGCTGCGGTCGTGCTGTGGGGGGCCATCGTATCAGCGTTTTTCGTGCTGGCGGTGGCGACCGGGCTGTTGGGGCTGATCGTGATATTTCCGGTACTGGGCCACGCCACCTGGCACGCGTGGAACGCGGTCAAGCCGGGCGTTCAGGCGTGAAGCGCTGATCGAAAGGACTGCCACGATGGGCGAACAACCCGTGCGCGTTGCTGACGAGATATCAGTGGCCATCCGCCGAATGACCGGCTGCCGCGCGCAACT
>JAYSSN010000400.1:0-7325 GCA_043720555.1 Rhodobacterales bacterium
GCGGCACCCATGGGGGTCGAGCTGTCCAACGCCTGCGCCGACCGGCTGGGCTGCGAGGTCATGCAGGGGTATGGGATGACGGAACTGAGCCCGATCACCCATCTGACCCCTGCGGGAAAATCGCGGGTGGGGGCGGTCGGGCAGACGGCACCGATGACGGAAAGCCGCGTGGTGGACGCCGAGACGCTGCAAGACGTGCCCGAAGGCGAGCCGGGCGAGGTCTGGGTGCGGGGGCCGCAGGTGATGGTGGGCTATCTGAACAACCCGGAGGCGACAGCGCGGACGGTGACGGCGGACGGCTGGCTGCGTACAGGCGATCTGGGGCGGATCGATGCGGACGGGTATCTGTGGATCCTCGACCGGGTGAAAGAGCTTATCAAGGTCAAGGGGTTTCAGGTGGCCCCGGCAGAGCTGGAGGCGATGCTGATCGCACATCCCGACATTGCCGATTGCGCAGTGCTGGGCCAGCCGGATGACGAGGCGGGCGAGCGGCCGGTGGCCTTTGTGGTGCGCCGGGCAGGGAGTGAGGTTTCAGAGGCTCAGGTGATGGCGCATCTGGTGGGACAGGTGGCGCATTACAAGCAACTGGCGGCCGTGCGGTTCACCGATACGATCCCGAAAACGGCCAGCGGCAAGATTTTGCGGCGGCAGTTGCGCACACAATTGCAAGGCAGCGTCGCGCAAAGTTGACGGCTGTCAATTTTCGGATTTCAATGATTTTCATCGGTCGCTCAGACCGAATGTTCCTCGCCATCTTGACGCTTGTGACACATTGCGTGATTGCGCGTCATCGGCGGATTTTGTTGACGGTCAGCCACGCGGGCCAGCCCCAGATCGCCTCGATCCCGAAAACAACGAGGCAGACCGCGACGACGCCCAGCACGAGTTTGATCTTTGCCGGCGAGGGCGGGTGTTGCACCCAGCGTTTCATCCGGATCAGCCACATCGGGTTCATGGGAAACGGACCTTTCCGATATACGGCAGGTTGCGGTTGCGTTGGGCATAGTCGATGCCATAGCCCACGACGAATTCATCAGGGATTTCAAATCCCGTCCATGTTGCACGCACGTCAACCTCGCGCCGGGAGGGTTTGTCGAGCAGGGCGCAGACCTCCAGCCGTTTGGGGCCACGCGACAGCAACAGGTTTTTGACATGCTGCAAGGTATAGCCTGTGTCGATGATGTCTTCGACCACCAGCACGTCCTGCCCGGCGATTTCGCCCCGCAAGTCCTTGAGGATGCGGACTTCGCGGGATGAATGCATGGCGTCGCCGTAGCTGGACGCCTCCATGAAATCGACCTCGACGGGCAGATCAATCTCGCGGACAAGGTCGGCGATGAAGACGAACGAGCCGCGCAGCAGGCCCACGACCACCAGCTTGTCGGCCCCTGCGAAATGCGCGGTGATCTGGCGCGCAAGCGATTCCACCCGTGCGGCGATGGATTTTGCGCTGATCAGCTGGTCGATGACATAATCCGGCATAGGCTTCCTCTTGCAGTCAATCTTGTGCATAGCCATTACACTGCCTGAAGTCACGAGAGCGCCGATGCCGTCCCACCACGAAATCAAGGTTGTACCCTATACCGCTGCGCAGATGTTTGCGCTGGTGGCCGACGTGGGGTCTTATCCGGAGTTCCTGCCATGGAATTCAGCGGCGCGTATCCGGTCGCGCAGCCCGATCGAGGGCGGCGAGGTGATGGAGGCGGATCTGGTCATCAGTTTCAAGGTGTTCCGCGAACGCTTTGGCAGCCGGGTGACGCTGTATCCGGCCGAACGGCGGATCGAGACGGAGTATCTGGACGGACCGTTTCGCAAGATGACATCGACCTGGCGCTTTCGGGACCGGGCCGAGGGTGGATCGGACATCGAGTTCAACGTGGACTTCGAGTTTCGCAATGCGATTTTGCAGGGGATCATTGGCGTGGTGTTCAATGATGCGATGCAGCGTGTGGTGCGCGCATTTGAACGGCGCGCGGCGGCGTTGCACGGGCCGGGGATGGCGTGAAAGCGCGGGCGCTTTGCCCCCGTCGCAGCCTTTCGGCAGCCCCCCCCGAGGATACCTGTACCAATGTGAACGGCTTATGAATTCAACTGATAAGCCTGTTCACCATGTGATGCGAGGTCAAGGCCGTTGGTTTCGGTTTCGGCATCGACGCGGAAGGTGGTGACAAGCGCGCAAAGCCTGGCGATGAGATAGGTGGCAATCAGGGTATAAGCCCCCACGATTGCAAGGCCACCCAGTTGTGCCGACCATGTGCCTGCGCCGAATGCGGCGATCATGACGGTGCCGAAGATACCGCCGACGCCGTGAACGGCAAAGACATCGAGCGTGTCATCGATATGCAGCCGGTTCTTGATGACGAGGACCGCTTCCTGACACAGGATGCCCGCGATGCCGCCGATGATCAGCGCCTGCACCGGGCCGACGAAGCCAGAGGCGGGGGTGATGGACGCCAAGCCCGCGATGGTGCCGGTGACAAGCCCGACCAGCGAGGCGCGGCCGAACTTGATCCGCTCCCACAGCGCCCAGGTCAGGGATGCGGCGGCGGCTGACAGGTGCGTGACGGTCAGCGCCATGGCGGCGGTGCCGTTGGCGGCAAGGGCCGAACCGCCGTTAAAGCCAAACCAGCCGACCCAGAGCATGGCCGCCCCGATCATCACCATTCCGGGGTTGTGGGGTGGCGTGGTTTTGCTTTTGCGCGGGCCGAGGAGCATGGCGAGAAGCAGGGCGGCAAGCCCTGCGGTTTCATGCACCACGATGCCGCCCGCGAAATCGCGCACGCCGGTCGCGCCGAAGATGCCGCCATCTGCCAACGCACCGCCGCCCCAGACCCAGTGCGCCACCGGGGCATAAACGATCAGCATCCACAGGGCCGAGAACAGCAGCACAAAGCCAAAGCCGATGCGCTCCACATAGGCCCCCACGATCAGCGCCGGGGTGATGATGGCGAAAGTCATCTGGAACGCGAAAAACAGAACCTCGGGCAGGGTGCCGGTCAGGCTGTCGGTGGTGACACCTTGCAGGAAGGCCTTGGACAGCCCGCCCCACCAGGCATTGCCGCCGCCGAAGGCAAGGGTGTAACCGAGCGCGAGCCACAGCACGCTCATCAGCGCGGCGATCGCAAAGCAGTGCATGAAGACCGACAGCACGTTGCGGGCGCGCACGAGGCCGCCGTAGAAAAGCGCAAGGCCCGGAAGCGTCATGAACAGCACAAGCGCCGTCGCGGTGATGATGAAAGCGGTATCGGCCCCGTTCATGGTGGTGTCCCCCGTTGATTTTCGTGCGTCAAAGCGGGAATGGGGTGCCGGGAAAAGAGGCAGTCCGGATTTGTGCGCCCGATTTTGGGGCGATTTGTACTATGCCGCAAATTTGGGCGATACTGACGCGGATGTGCCTGCTTCAGGGCGCATTGTGGACGAGCGCGCGCGCCAGCAGGTGCAGGGCGTGATCGCGGGCTTTGCTGCGCACGAGGGCGCGGCCTTGCGCGCCGAACTCCACGGTTTCGGTGCGGGTGGGGTGGTCACGCATGGCAAGGCCGAAACAGACCCGCCCTTCGGGTTTGTGGTCGGACCCGCCGGGGCCTGCGATGCCGGTGATGGCGACGGCGAGGGTGGCGGCCGAGTGGATCAGGGCGCCCGCGGCCATTTCGGCGGCGACCTCCTCGGACACGGCACCGTGGGTGGCGAGGGTGGCGGGGCGGACGCCGAGCATGTCGGTTTTGGCGGCGTTGGAATAGGTGACGAAGCCGCGGTCAAACACATCGGACGATCCCGCGATGTCGGTCAGGGCGACGGCCACCATGCCGCCGGTGCAGGATTCGGCGGTGGCGATCCTGGCACCTTTGCTGCGGGCGACAGTCAGGATGTGGGCCGGGGTCATGGGAACACAAAGACGATGTGCCACGCGATGCCGGTGATGATGACGGCAACGCCGGCGAAAAGCCCGGCCCACAGGTCGTCGAGCATCACGCCTGCGGGGTCGTGGCGGCGGTCGGCGCGGCCAATGATCCAGGGCTTCCAGATGTCGAACAGGCGGAAGAAGAGAAAGGCACCGACCCAGGCGGGCCATGGCAGCCAGCCCTCATGCCCGTTGAACCAGAAGGCGGCGGCGGGGAACAGAAGGGCAAGCCACTGGCCTGCGACCTCGTCGATGACGACTTCGGAGGGGTCCTGGCCGGGCTGCAGGGTTCTGGTGCAGGCGTAAAACCCCAGCGCCGTGACAAGCATGGTCAGAACGGCGAGGGCGGGCATCCCTGCGTAGCGGTCGATCACCACACCGGCCGCCAGGGCAGCGGCGGACCCCCAGGTGCCGGGGGCGGGGCGCAGGTGGCCCAGCCCGAAGACGGTGGTGATGGCCTTCATGCGGGCACCAGTGTGGCGGTGGCCAGTGCCGCGATGCCCTCTTCACGCCCGGTAAAGCCAAGCTGTTCTGAGGTGGTCGCCTTCACGCTGATGCGTTCCACCTCGACCCCCATGATCCGGGCGAGGGTCATGCGCATTTCGGTGGTGTGTGTGCCTATTTTCGGGCGTTCGCAGATCAGGGTCACGTCGGCGTTCGACAGCGCATAGCCGCGCGTGCGCAACCGGGTCATGGCGTGGGCGAGGAAGATCTGGCTGTCAGCGCCTTTCCATTGCGGATCGGAGGGGGGGAAATGATGGCCGATGTCACCTTCGGCCAGAGCGCCATAAATCGCGTCGGTCAGCGCGTGCATGCCGACATCGGCATCCGAATGGCCGAGCAGCGCCTTGGTATGGGGCACCCGCACACCGCAAAGCCAGACATGGTCGCCCTCGGTGAAGGCGTGCACGTCAAAGCCGTTCCCAAGCCGCACATCCATGGCACGTCCTTTCAGGATGGCCTCCGCGCGGGCGAAATCCTGCGGGAAGGTCAGTTTCAGGTTATCCTCATGCCCCGGCGTGATGGTCACGGGCAGGCCAGCCGAGCGGGCAACCTCGACATCATCGGCGGCATTGCCGGGATGGGCAAGGTGGGCGGCAAGAATGGCGTCAAAGTGAAAGCCCTGCGGGGTTTGGGCGCGGAACAGACCGGCGCGGTTCCGGGTTCCCGCAACGTTGCCATCCTGCCCGCACCAGAGCGCATCGGTGACGGCAAGTGCTGGTGCGGCGGCGGGGGCATGATCGAGTGCTGTCAGCACGCCAAGAATGACGTCGCGCGGCACCAGCGGGCGGGCGCCATCGTGGATCAGAACGCGGGTGATGCCGCGGCCTTGCAGGGCGCGCAGCGCGTTCAGCACCGAACGGGCGCGGGTGGCCCCGCCATGGACAATTTCGGTGTGCAGGGCGGCCGCACGCGCCGTATCGTCGGGGTGGATCACGGCGATGATTTCCCCCAACCCTGTGAAGGCCGAAATCGCATGGGCCAGAACGGGTTGACCGCCCAGCAATTGCCACTGCTTCGGGCTATCCCCGCCCGCGCGGCTGCCGCGCCCTGCGGCAACGATGATGATGGCCGTGGTCATGAGCACTTACCTACGCGAGTGCCCGTGTTCTGACAATCGGGCGAAGAACTGCGAATTTGCGCCTAAAAATCAGGCAACGCTTGTTTTTAAGTCAGCTTTATGCGACCGAACGTTGGTATTGCATCGCTGTCATACTAGCTTTGATCCTGCTTCAGAAGGATGCCTGCATTTGCTGCAGCTGAAAAACATATTGATCGATCCGCCCGTCATCCTTGCCCCGATGGCGGGGATAACGGACCTGCCCTACCGCCGCATGGTGGCGCGCTTTGGCGCAGGGATGGTGGCATCCGAAATGATCGGCAGCCAGGAGGTTGTGCAGGCGCAGGCACTCGCGCGGGCACGGGCCGAACTGGGCTTTGGTGAAGGTGCGACAGCAGTGCAGCTTGCCGGGCGCGATCCCGTCTGGATGGCCGAGGCCGCGCGGTATCTGGCCGGGCAGGGCGCGCGGGTGATCGATATCAACATGGGGTGTCCCGCCAAGCGGGTGACAACGGGCTGGTCGGGGTCGGCGCTGATGAAAGAGCCTGACCATGCGCTGCGCATCATCGAGGCCGTGGTCGGGGCCGTCGATGTGCCGGTGACGCTGAAAACGCGGCTGGGCTGGGATGATGCGGCGTTGAATGCGCCGATCCTGGCCCAGCGGGCCGAGGGGGCGGGTATCTGCATGGTCACGATCCACGGACGCACGCGGTGCCAGTTTTACAAAGGCACCGCCGATTGGGCGGCGATCCGTGCGGTGAAGGATGCACTGACGATCCCGGTGATCGCCAATGGCGATATCGTGGATGTGGCATCGGCGCGCGCGGCGCTGGCGCAATCGGGTGCCGACGGGGTGATGGTCGGGCGGGGGGCGCAGGGCGCGCCCTGGACGCTGGCGGTGATTGCGCATGCGCTGCATGGCACACCTGCCCCGGTGATCCCCACGGGTGACCGCCTCGCCGATCTGGTGGTGGAACATTACGAGGCGATGCTGGCGTTTTATGGCGTGGCCTTGGGCGGCCGCGTCGCGCGCAAGCATCTGGGCTGGTATCTGGAGGCGGCGGGCATCACGGATCGCACGATCCTGACAATTGATGAACCGGCCAAGGTGATCGGCGCGCTGCGCGCCACATTGGCGGGGGCGTTGGCGGCATGATCGACTATCGCCCGCCATATCCGGTACCGGGGGTGATCTGGGCCTCGCTTCCGTTGCCGGCGCTTCTGGTCGATGCCAAGGGCCTGATTTTCGAGGCAAACCCCGCGGCCGAGATTTTTCTGAATGCCTCGGCGCGCAATCTGATCGGCCAGCCGGCCCTTGACCGGCTGGCGATTGATGCCCCGATGGATGAGGCGGTGGCGCGGGCGCGTACAAACCGGTCGCCGATTTTCATCAATGATGTGGATGTGACCACGGGCGAGCGCGCGCCGGTGCAGTGCAATGTGCAGATCGCTCCGATGCACGACAACCCTGACATCATCATGTTGCTGATATCGCCGCGCGAGATTGCCGATCGGCTGGGGCGGTCGATGAACGTGAAGTCGGGGGCACGGTCGGCGATCGGCATGGCCGAGATGCTGGCGCATGAGATCAAGAACCCGTTGGCGGGGATTTCGGGGGCAGCGCAGTTGTTGTCCATGGGGCTGACGCCTCAGGATCAGGAACTGACCGACCTGATCGTCGAGGAGACGCGCCGTGTGGTGAAGCTGCTGGAGCAGGTAGAGCAGTTTGGCAACCTGCGCGCCCCGGAGCGGCGGGCCGTCAATATCCATGATGCGCTGGACCGGGCGCGCAAATCGGCACTGATGGGCTATGCCGCCGGGATGACGATCATCGAGGATTATGATCCGTCGCTGCCGTCCACCCAT
>JAYSSN010000401.1:0-22390 GCA_043720555.1 Rhodobacterales bacterium
AAACGGCTGCCCGCCGGCAACGCGGTGATCTGCACCCTGCAGGACGCCACCGTCCCGGCCCTTGCCGCGAAGATGAACAACACCCGCTCCGCCGCCGCCGTGGAACTGTGGCGACCCCACCTTGCCGGAGCAATAGTGGCTATCGGCAACGCACCCACGGCCCTGTTTCACCTCCTGAACATGCTGGAAGACCCTTCCTGCCCCCGCCCCGCCGCCATCATCGGCTGCCCGGTGGGGTTCGTGGGTGCTGCAGAATCCAAGGAGGCCCTGATCGCCGCCCCGCCGGTGCCCAGCCTGATCGTCCAGGGCCGCCTCGGCGGCAGCGCCATCACTGTCGCCGCGATCAACGCCCTTGCCAGCCGGAAGGAATGACCATGGGCCCCATGAGAGGTAGGGTCATCTGTGCAGGCCTCGGCCCCGGCGACCCCGACCTGATGAGCCTGCGTGCCGCCCGCGCCATCGGGGCCGCAGCCCATGTCGCCTATTTCCGCAAGGCGGGCCGTCCGGGGCAGGCACGGCGGATCGTCGAGGGGATGCTGGCACCAGGCGTTACCGAATACCCGATGGAATACCCGGTCACCACCGAACTGCCGTTCGACAGCCCGGACTACCGCGATGCTCTGGCCCGGTTCTACGATGACTGGGCAGATCGGCTCGAAACCCTGTGCCAGACCGCCGATGTGCTGGTGCTGTGCGAGGGCGACCCGTTCTTCTACGGCTCGTTCATGCACCTGCACAGCCGGCTGCAGGGTCGTGTGCCAGTAGAGGTGATCCCCGGCATAACCGGCATGACCGGCTGCTGGACGGCCACCGACACGCCGATCACCTGGGGCGACGATGTGCTGACGGTGCTGATGGGTACGCTGGCGGAAGATGACCTGACCCGCCACATGCAAAACGCCGACGCACTCGTCATCATGAAAACCGGTCGCAACCTGCCCCGCGTCCGCCGGGCGCTGGAACGGGCAGGGCGGCTTGATGCGGCATGGCTGGTCGAACGCGGCACCATGCCGAACCAGCGGATCGCGCGGCTGGTGGACGTGGACGCCACCGACTGCCCGTATTTCGCCATTGTGCTGGTGCACGGCCACGGTCGCCGGCCAGAGGTGCCCGAATGACCGGCACGCTTATCATCGCGGGCCTCGGGCCGGGGTCGGACGCGCAGGTCACCCCCGAAGTCAGCGCCGCCTTGACCGCTGCCACCGATGTCGTCGGCTACATCCCCTATGTCGCCCGCATCGCCCCTCGTGCAGGCCTCACGCTCCACCCCTCGGACAACCGTGTGGAACTGGACCGCGCCCGCGCCGCCTTGTCCATGGCCGCCGAAGGCCGCCGCGTGGTAATCGTCTCGTCCGGCGATCCAGGCGTCTTTGCCATGGCATCCGCCGTATTCGAGGCGCTGGAAGACGCCCCGCAGTGGCACGCGCTTGATATCCGCGTACTGCCCGGCATCACCGCGATGCTGGCCGCCGCCGCCCGCGCCGGCGCGCCGCTCGGCCACGATTTCTGCTGCATCAACCTGTCTGACAACCTCAAACCGTGGAGCGTCATCGAAACCCGTTTGCGCCACGCGGCAAAGGCCGATTTTGCCATGGCCTTCTACAACCCCCGCTCGGCCAGCCGCCCCGAAGGATTCACCCGCACGCTGGACGTGCTGCGCGACGAGTGTGGACCAGACCGCCTCATCACCTTCGCGCGTGCCGTTTCCACCCCGGAGGAGGCGATCAACACCGTCACATTGCGCGAAGCCACCCCCGACATGGCCGACATGCGCACCGTCGTCATCGTCGGCAACAGCGCCACCCGGCGCGTGGGCGCGTGGGTCTATACCCCGAGGCGGGCAGAATGATGCAGCCAGCCCATCACATCCGCCACCGTCCGCGCCACATCACGCGGCGGAATGGCAGGCCGGTCGATCATCACCACCGGCAGGCCCAAGGCCCGTGCGGCGGCGATCTTTGCCACCGCCCCCTTGCCGCCTGCGTTCTTGGCAACCACGATCTGCGTGCCATGATCCCGCATCAGCGCCCTGTCTGCTGCCACGGTGAACGGCCCGCGCGCAATCACCACCCGCACCTGCGGCAACGGCAGTGCTGCGGTTGGCGCATCCACCAGCCGCAGCAGGTAATGGTGCTGGGGCTGGCCTGCAAAGGCGTCAAGATGTTGCCGCCCGATCGCCAGAAAAATCCGGCGCGGCACAGCGCCCAACGCCCCCGCCGCGGCCGCCAGATCCGGCACCTGCGTCCAGCGGTCGCCCTCACCGGCCACCCACGGCGCGCGCTCCAGCGCGATCAGCGGGAGACCCGCAGCCTTGCAGGCCATCACGGCATTATTGCTCATCTGTGCGGCAAAGGGATGCGTGGCGTCGATGACGTGGGTGATGCCTTCCGCGGCCAGATAGGCCATCAGACCATCGACCCCGCCAAACCCGCCCACCCGCATGTGCATCGGCTGGCCCATCGGGGTATCGGTGCGCCCGGCATAGGAATAAACCCCCTCAAGCCCCGCATCGGCGATGGCACGGGCCAGCAGGCTCGCCTCGGTCGTGCCACCCAGCAAAAGAATGCGCATCATGGCTGATCCCTGGCTTACCATCATTGGCCTGACCGAGGATGGCCACATTGCCTTGTCCCCCGCAAGCCGCGACGCGCTGGCAAATGCGGAAACCATTTTCGGCGGTCCGCGTCATCTGGCACTGGTTAACGCCGGGTCCAGGGGCCAGCCATGGCCCGTGCCGTTCAGCATCGCCCCTGTCGTCGCCCTGCGCGGCCGCCCCACGGCGGTGCTGGCGTCTGGTGATCCGTTCTGGTTCGGCGTGGGTGGATCGCTGCAGCCGCACCTCGCCCCCGGCGAGTGGCAATCCCATCCCGCGCCCTCCACTTTCTCGCTGGCCGCAAACGCCCTCGGCTGGCGACTGGAGGATACCCACTGCCTTGGCCTTCACGCGGCCCCGCTGTCACGCCTGCGCCCCATCCTTGGGCGCGGAGTCCGCGCAATCTGCCTTGTCAGAGACGCAAATGCCGTCACCGAGCTGGCCGAATGGCTGTGCCGGAACGGCCACGGCGCATCCGGCCTCACGGTCATGGAATCGCTCGGCGGCCCGCGCGCCCGCATCCGCGCCACCCGTTCCGATGCGATGACCCTGACCGACATCACCACGCCCGTCGCCGTCGCCATCCATGCGCAGGGCACGGGCCTCCCCCGCGCCTCCGGCCTGCCGGACGACCTTTTCGCCCATGACGGCCAGATGACCAAACGCCCCGTTCGCGCCCTGACCCTCTCCGCCCTCGCCCCCTGTGCGGGTGAAACGCTGTGGGACATTGGCGCAGGCTCCGGCTCCATTGGCATCGAATGGTTGCTGGCCGGGGGTGCCCACACTCACGCCGTCGAATCCGATCCCACCCGCGCCGCACGCGCCCGGACCAACGCCGGAACCTTTGGCCTCATCCACCGCTACACCCTGCATGAACACCGCGCCCCCGATGGCCTCGACACCCTCCCCACCGCCGATGCCGTCTTCATCGGGGGCGGCGCATCCGATGCCCTGCTGACCCGGTTGTGGAGCCTGATCCCCCCCGGCACCCGCCTTGTCGCCAACGCGGTCACGTTGGAAACCGAGGCGCTCCTCACAACCTGGTCCGCCATCCAAGGCGGCACCCTCCTCCGCATTGACCTCGCCGACTCCACCCCTCTGGGCCTCAAACGCGGCTGGCGCGCGGCGCTGCCCATCGTGCAGTGGAGCGTCACACGATGAGGGTCGCAGGCTTCGGCTTTCGCAGCACTGCCACCGGACGCGCGCTGCGCGAGGCGCTGATGCTGGCGGGTGGCACCGATGGCCTGACCGCCCTTGCCACGGCGGACACCAAGGCCGGGGCAGCGGTGCTCACATCGCTGGCTCAGGCTCTGAACCTGCCCATTCTCGCCATTCCACCTGCGGCAATGGCCACACAAACCACCACCACCCACTCCCCCCGCGTCCACGCCCTCTACGGCACCGGCTCCCTTGCCGAGGCTGCCGCCCTCGCCGCCGCAGGCCCCGGCGCGCGCCTGCTCGGCCCGCGCGTGCAGTCGCAGGATGCCACCGCCACCGCCGCCATCGCCGAAAGGACCATGCCATGACCGTGCATTTCATTGGCGCAGGCCCCGGCGCGCCCGATCTGCTGACCCTGCGCGGTCGCGACCTGATCGCCGCCTCACCGGTCTGTCTTTACGCAGGCTCGCTGATCCCCGAAGCCATCCTTGCCCATTGCCCGCCCGGCTGCCGGATCGTGAACACCGCGCCGCTATCGCTCGACCAAATCATTGCCGAAATCGCCGTGGCCCATGCCGAGGGCCACGACATTGCCCGTCTGCACTCCGGCGATCTGTCGATCTGGTCCGCCATGGGCGAACAACTGCGCCGCCTGCGCGCGCTGAACATCCCCTACGACGTCACACCCGGTGTGCCGTCCTTCGCCGCCGCCGCCGCCAGCCTTGGCGCCGAACTTACGCTTCCCGGTCTTGCGCAATCCGTGGTCCTGACCCGCACCGAAGGCCGCGCCACGCCGATGCCGCCACGCGAAACGCTGGCCGCTTTCGGGGCCACCGGGGCCACGCTGGCGCTGCACCTTTCCATTCACCTGATCGACAGGATCGTCACTGATCTGGCCCCCCACTATGGCCCCGATTGCCCCGTCGCCATCGTCTGGCGCGCCAGCTGGCCCGATGAGCGGATCATCCGCGCCACCCTCGGCACACTTGCCAAAGCCGTCCCCGCCGAGGTCGAACGCACCGCCCTGATCCTGATCGGCCCCGCGCTCGCCGCCGAGGGGTTCGAGGAAAGCCGCCTCTACGCCGGCGACTATGACCGCCGCTATCGCCCCGTCGGCACCGACCCGCGCTTTCCGGATACCGGCGCATGACCCCCGGCCTCGTCATCTCCGCCCCCGCCTCCGGCACGGGGAAGACCACGCTGATGCTGGGGTTGCTGCGCGCCTTCCGTGACCGTGGCCTCACCGTGCAGCCGTTCAAGAGCGGCCCCGACTACATCGACCCCGCCTTCCACACCGCAGCCTCCGGGCGCGCGTCGTTCAACCTTGACAGTTGGGCCATGCCGCCCGCGATGATCACCCATCTTGGCGACCACGCCGACGGGGCCGACCTCGTGCTTGCCGAAGGCTCCATGGGCCTGTTCGATGGTGTGGCCATCCCCGGCGCGGCTGGCAACGGCGCCAGCGCCGACATCGCCGCCCTGATGGGCTGGCCGGTGGTGCTGGTGATCGACGTGTCGGGGCAGGCGCAGACCGCCGCCGCCGTCGCCCTTGGCCTCGCCACCTTCCGTGCAGGCGTCCGCATCGCGGGTGTCGTGCTGAACCGCGTCGCCAGCCCAAGGCACGAAGCGCTCGTGCGCCACGGCATGGCCGACGCTGGCATCACTGTCTTTGGCGCGCTGCCAAGACAGGCCAGCATCGCGGTGCCCGAACGCCACCTCGGCCTTGTCCAGGCCCAGGAAAACGCCGGGTTAGAGACGCTTGTCACGCAGGCCGCCGCCCTTGTGACCGAACGCCTCGACCTCGACGCGATCCTCGCGGCGGCTGCCAGCCATGCGCCCGCCGCCACAACGCGTCACACCCGCCCCCCCGGCCAACGCATCGCCCTCGCCCGCGACGCCGCCTTTTCGTTCATCTACCCGCATCTGCTGGATGCATGGCGCAAGGCGGGGGCCGAAATCCTGCCCTTCTCGCCCCTCGCCAATGAAGCCCCTGATGACAGCGCCGATTGCTGCTGGCTGCCCGGCGGCTACCCCGAGCTTCACGCAGGCCAGATCGCCGCCGCCAGCCATTTCCGCGACGGCCTGCGAACCTTCGCCCAGACCCGCCCCGTCCACGGTGAATGCGGTGGCTATATGGCGATGGGCACCGCCCTGATCGACAAGGACGGCACCCGGCACGAAATGGCGGGCCTCCTCGGCCTTGTGACCTCCTACGCCAATCGCAAGATGCACCTCGGCTATCGCAGCGCCCGGCTTGCACAGATCATTCCCGGCCATCCGGCAGACACCCGCCTGAAGGGCCACGAATTTCATTACTCCACCATCACCGAACAGCCCGACACGCCCCTCGCCACCGTGACCGATGCGACCGGAGAGCCAGTCCCCGAAACCGGCTCCTATCGCCGCCAGCCCGGCGGGGGCCTGTCCACCGGCACCTATTTCCACCTGATTGCCGAGGCGACATGACCGGCTTCATCTCGTTCGTCTCGGCTGGTCCCGGCGACCCTGATCTGCTGACGGTCAAGGCCGCTCGGCGCATCGCCAGCGCCGATGCAATCCTGTTCGATGACCTGTCCTCCGGTCCCATCCTTGCCCTCGCCCGCCCCGGCGCCGATCTCGTCGGCGTCGGCAAACGCGCCGGGCGCGCGTCGCCCAAACAGGACCACGTCAGCCGGCTGCTGGTTGATTACGCGCTGACGGGCGCGCAGGTCGTGCGCCTGAAATCAGGCGATGCCGGCATTTTCGGGCGGCTGGAAGAGGAACTGATCGCCGTCCGCGCCGCCGGCATCGCCTGCGAGATCATCCCCGGCGTCACATCCGCATCCGCCGCCGCCGCCGCCGCAGGTATCCCGCTGACCCGCCGCAACGCGGCCCAGCGGGTGCAGTTCATCACCGCCGCCGACACATCGGGCAACCTGCCACCGGGCCTGAACCTGCCCGCGCTGGCCGACCAGAACGCCACGACCGTCGTCTTCATGGGCAAGCGCACCTTCCCCGCACTGGCCGCCGCCCTGATTGCCCATGGCCTGCCCGCAGGTACCCCCGCGCTGCTGGCGGAATCCGTCAGCCATCCGAACCAACACCTGCACCGCACCACTGTCAGCGCCCTCGCCGCCCGACTGGCACAAGACCGCAGCCCCGCCCCCGCGCTGATCCTGTTCGGGCCCCTGGCCGGGGACGGGCCATGAACATCACCATCTGCACGACTTGCCCGCTTGGTGGCCCCGGCTTTGACACAGCCCTCGCTACCGCACTTACCACGGCGGGCGTTGCCGCCCGCATCACCACCACCGACTGCATGTCGGGCTGCACGCGCCCCTCGACCATCGCCTTTCGCAGCCCCGGCAAAACCGCCTACCTGTTCGGCGACCTCGCCCCGGACGACCTGCCCGGCCTCGTCACCTTTGCAGCACTGTACGCAGTCTCTCCGGACGGCACCTTCCCCGATGCCCGGGTGCTGGGTGCCCTGCGCACCAAGGCCATCGCGCGCATTCCGGGTTGAACGACGCAAACCACCCTAAACCGCCGCAAATCGCCTTGACCCGTTCCACCGGACATGCGCACATCATCCGGCAAGGTGTCCTGATCGCGCAAAGCGCAGGGACTGAAACGGGAATGGGGAACGGGCGTACCAATCACGGCGCCCAAAACCTCAGCCGCCCCCGCGACTGTAAGCGGCGAGCGGGCTTTCATCAGGCCACTGCCCATGCGGGTGGGAAGGCGAAAGTCCGTCGTGACCCGCAAGCCAGGAGACCGGCCCTGCGCAACGAAACACGAATGCTGTCGGGTGTGACGGCAAGGAGAATGATAATGACCACGCTGACGCAGACCAAATCCGCCACCGCCCTGATGCCAATTCTGTTTGTGGCCGTCATGGGTGCTACCCTGCTGATCTTTGCAGGCAATGTGCAGTCCGCGACCCTGCACGATGCGGCCCATGACATCCGTCATGCGACCGGCTTTCCCTGCCACTGACCGCATCCCCCTGAACACATGATCCAACGTATGGTGGCCAGCGCGGTGTTCGCTGGCTTTGCCGCCGGGCTGCTTGCGGCCCTGCTGCATTTTGGGTTCGTGCAGAAGTTCATTCTTCTGGCCGAACAATATGAATCCGGCGCGATGACCCACTTTGCAGGGGCAAGCGAGACCGAGGCGGCGGCCGGCCCCGCCGCTGATGCGACAGGCCACGATGAAGCCCAAGCCCCTTCCGATCTGGCCCGAAACGCCCTGACAGTACTGTTTGCGTCACTGGTTCAGGTGGCCTACGCACTGCTGCTGGTCGCGGGCTATGCGCTGGCCGACCATTATGGCCGCCGCATCAATGCGCGCGACGGGCTGCTTTGGGGCCTTGCCGGGTTTGCCGCGTTCCAGTTGGCCCCCGCGATGGGCCTGCCGCCCAACCTGCCCGGCACGCTGGCTGCGGCCTATGACGCCCGCCTGATCTGGTGGTGGGGCACGGTGCTCGCAACCGGCACAGCGCTTGCCCTGCTCGGCTATGGGCGCGGGCCGCTTGCGATTGGCATGGCCGCCGTGCTGCTTGCAGCCCCGCATGTCATCGGCGCACCACAGCTGGATCAGTTCAGCGGCGTGGCCCCGCCTGAGGTCGCAAGTGCCTTTGCCGCCCGCGTTCTGGGCGTCAGCTTCACGGTCTGGGCCATTCTCGGCTGGCTGTCAGCCCGGATATGGTCGGGCAAGACCGCCTGACCCCCGCAGCCCCGCGCATTTCCTTGCGCGGGGCTGTCTGCCATACAACGGCAACCCATCTGGCGGAGACGTCCTTGACCCAACTGACCCTGATCGGCATCGGCACCGGCAACCCCGATCATCTGACCGGGCAGGCGATCCGCGCGCTGAACACCGCCGGTCTGATCCTGCTGCCGCGCAAGGGGGTGGATAAATCCGATCTCGCCGATCTGCGCCGCCAGATCGTTGCCAAAGTCGTGACCGGGCCTGCGAAAGTCGTGGAATATGACGTGCCCCAGCGGGCGGATCAGGATGACTATCTGGCGGCTGTGAACGACTGGCACGATGCCATCGCGCAGGTCTGGGCCGGTTGCATCGCCACACACCTGCCAAACGGCGGCAGTGTCGCCCTGATGGTCTGGGGCGACCCGTCGCTTTACGACAGCACCCTGCGAATCGCAGCGCGTCTAGCGCCCATCGATGTGCAGGTCATCCCCGGCATCACCAGCCTGGCTGTGCTGACCGCGGCGCATGTCATTCCGCTGAACAGCCTTGGCGCGCCCGTCACCATCACCACCGGGCGGCGCCTGCGTGATGAGGGCTGGCCTGCCGGGGTGGACACCGTTGCCGTGATGCTCGATGCTGGCAGTGCCTTCACCGTTCTGGATCCGACGGGCGTGCATATCTGGTGGGGGGCCTATGTCGGCATGCCGCATCAGGCACTGATCGCGGGGCCGTTGGTCGACGTCGCCAGCCAGATCGTGCAAACCCGCGCCGCCCTGCGTGCCAAACATGGCTGGATCATGGATATCTACCTGATGCAGAGGCAGCGATGACGCCTGACAAACTTCGTGGATTGCTGCCCGGCTACGGTCTGCCGACCGATGCCCCGATCCGTCTGCTGAACCGGTCCGAAAACGCCACATATATCGCGGGTGAGACCCTGATCCTGCGCGTCCACCGGCAGGGGTATCACACTGCGGCGGAAATCACGTCCGAACTGGACTGGCTGCAAGCCCTGCAAACCGTTGCCCGCCTGCGCTGCGTGCAGCCCGTTCCTGACTGTGCCGGAACCCTGATGCAGTCCGTCGCAGGCCGTACCGTCGTGGCTTTCGCCCCCATCGCTGGGCGCGAAGTCGCCGCAGGCGATGACCTGCCCCGCTGGTTTACCGCCTTGGGCGAAATCAGCGCCCGCCTGCACGCCCATTCCCGCGCATGGCAACAGCCAACCGGCTTTGCCCGAAAACGCTGGGACTGCGACACGATCCTTGGAGATGCCCCGCACTGGGGCCGCTGGCAGGATGCGCCCGGCCTGTCGCCCGAAGGCGCTCTGGTGCTGACGCGGCTGGCTGACGTTCTGCGCGCGCACCTTGCGGCCTATGGTACGGGGCCAGACCGCTTTGGCCTGATCCATGCCGATCTGCGCCTGACCAACCTGATGATCGACGCGCAGGGCCTTTGGGCCATCGACTTTGACGATTGCGGTTTTGGCTGGTGGATGTATGACCTCGCCGCCGCCCTTTCCTTCATTGAAACCGATCCCCGCCTGCCCGATCTGGTCGCCGCCTGGTGCGACGGCTACGCCCGTATCGGAATGATCGATGCCGTTGACCGCGCCATCATCCCCACCTTGATCCTGCTGCGCCGCGTGCTGCTGACGGCATGGCTGGGCACCAGGGCCGACAGCGATACGGCCGCCACCATCGGCGCGGCGGATTATACGCAGGGCACAGTGGCACTGGCCGAAGCCTACCTCACCAATGGGCCCGCCGGAATGTGGACACGGGCTGGTTAACGGGCATCCACGCGACGTTGACGCGGCGGATCGCGACGACACCGAACAGGTATCCGGCGGCCCGGCCTTTGCTGTGGGCCGCAAGGCGACCGGTGCCGGGTGTTGTCATGGTGCCAAACGTAGCAAACGTGTCTTCGGACATGCCGTGCACGGCGCAGATGAGCACAATTCGCGCCTGCCCGGCCATCGCAGAGTGCCGGAAGTCTGCGTATCGGTCGGGCTTTCGTCGTCGTTCGTCTTCTCGATGTAGAGGGCTCTCATCCGGGAGGGGCGAAACACCTCGGGGCAGATCGGCCTGCACTGGCATCGCTTACGATATACCGGTGCTTGGCGCGGATATGCACGGACTTTACGACCGGATGTGGAGCGTGCGCGGTGATCCGGTCGCGCGCGCGCTGACGAGGCTGGCAATGTGCCAGATGCAGGCCGGGGGCGACGCAGCACCACTCGATGCACCCTGTTGGCACGGCCGCATCGCAGCGGACGGCGTGTTTTGGGCGTTGATGCTCTGCAGATTGATCCTGCAACCAACCGGCGCAGATTCGCGGCATTGGATCAGGGTCTGCGGTTTCCCGGCATCACGGGTCGGGATGATCCGCCCCGGGGCATCGCCGCGAGTGCCGCATGCCGGTCGGCGATCATGCCGACCCATCGGCGAGCCCTCGCGCAGTACCTAAGCCTGTCGGGCAATCGGCAGGTCGTCACCGGGGCGGTTTTGACCGTTCGTGCCGTGCCACCAGCACCGCTACGGCACAGGATGCGAGGCGTGACAGGCGGCCATCGGCGCGGCTGGTCAGCATAATCGGCACCCGCGCGCCCATCACGATGCCCGCAGATTGGGCATTGGCCAGATAGGTCAGTTGTTTGGCGATCATGTTTCCGGCCTCTATATTCGGCACGATCAGCACATCGGCCACACCGGCCACGTCCGAAACAATCTGCTTCATCGCAGTGGCGGCTTTGGAAATGGCGTTATCAAATGCCAACGGTCCGTCTACCAGGCCGCCGATGATCTGTCCGCGGTCCGCCATCTTGGCCAGCGCCGCCGCATCAACGGTGGCTTGCATGTCGGGATCGACGGTTTCCACCGCGGCGAGGACCGCCACGCGGGGCTGGGTGATGCCCAGGGCCAGCGCGCAGTCGATGGCGTTCTGAACGATGTGCATCTTGGTCGCCAGATCCGGGGCGATGTTGACCGCCGCGTCGCTGATCAACAGCGGGCGCGGATAAGTCGGTACGTCGAAGACGAACACATGGCTGATCCGCCGGTCGGTGCGCAGGCCGGTGTCGCGGGCAATCGCCGCGGCCATCAGTTCGTCCGTATGCAGACTGCCTTTCATGATCGCGTCCACCGCGCCGGTGCGGGCCAGCCAGCAGGCGGCCTCGGCGGCGGCGTGGCTGTGGGCTGTGGCGATCATCTCGACCCCGGTCAGGTCCTCGCCCGCCTGCGCTGCCGCTGCGGCGATCTTGGCGGCCGGGCCGATCAGCACCGGCACGATCAGCCGCATCCGGGCGGCCTCCATCGCCCCACCCAGCGAGGCCGCATCGCAGGGATGGACAATCGCGGTCCGGATCGGCGCATAGGCATCGACCTGCGCGAGTAGCCGGTCAAGCTGCGAGCGCAGGGCAGGTTCGGCTGCGGAGCCGTCGAACACGTTCATTGCAGCGGTGCCTTCCATGTCAACCTCATGGGGTGATCGCCACCTTGAATACGCCGTCGCGTTGATTGGCGAAAAGATCATAGGCCGCCTCGATATCATCCAATCTGAACCGGTGCGTGACCATCGCGCCCAGATCGACCCGCCCGGTTTCGATAACCGACATCAGGCGGCGCATCCGTTCCTTGCCGCCCGGACACAGCGAGGTGACAATGCTGTGGTCGCCCAGACCGGCGGCAAAGGCGCCGACGGGGATGGTCAGATCGGATGAATAGACCCCCAGGCTGGACAACGTGCCGCCCGGTCGCAGCACACGCAGGCAGGCCTCGAAGGTTCCTTGCGTTCCCAGCGCCTCGATGGCGACATCCACCCCGCGCCCGCCGGTCAGGCGCATGATCTCCGCCACCGGGTCGACCTTGCTGAAATCCACCACGCAATCTGCCCCGAGCCGACGCGCCATGGCCAGCCGCGCAGGCACTGCATCAACCGCGATGATCGTCGAAGCCCCCATCAGCTTGGCCCCTGCCGTCGCACAAAGGCCAATCGGCCCTTGGGCAAAGATCGCCACCATATCGCCGATCCTGATCCCGGCCTTTTCTGCCCCGCTGAACCCGGTTGACATGATATCGGGGCACATCAGCACCTGCTCGTCAGTCAGATTGTCCGGTACCCGCGCCAGATTGCTCATCGCGTCGGGCACCAGCACATATTCCGCCTGACAGCCGTCAATGGTGTTGCCGAACTTCCACCCGCCCATGGCTTTCCAGCCGTGCGGTGCACCATGACCATCCTGCGAGGGTTGACCGCACTGACACGCGTTGCTGTGGCCACTGGGCGTAATCGCGCCCGCGATCACCCGCTGGCCTTCGCTGAAACCCACTACGGCGGACCCGAGCTTTTCAATGATGCCGACCGGTTCATGGCCGATTGTAAGGCCCGGAACGACCGGATATTCGCCTTTCAGAATATGCACATCGGTGCCGCAAATCGTGGTGGTCGTAATCCGGATCAGCGCGTCGAGCGGCCCGACATCGGGAACCCGTTTGTCGTCGAGTACGATGCGGCCCGGTTCAACGAAAATCGCCGCTCTCATCATTTGCATGGCTTGCTCCATTTGTGTCGCAACAGTCGGCTTTCGGACACCGGGCAGTTTCTGCGGTGTCAGTCGGGCTCCCGGTCCTGGGGTGGCCCTCGGTGTCAATGTGACAGCAGGACCGCACGTTTCAGGCCGTGCATCTGGCACCTGGCCTTCACCTCGCAGTCGCCATTATGACCATGTCTCTTGTCAGCGGCGAGGCTGGCAGAAACGTCGCGGTCAGAACGAGCCCGTGAACACAAGGCCCCGGGTGTCGGGCAATGTTGCCGCCATCTGTTGCGATGCTCACGGGATTTCTGTCGGGGCCGGTGTGCAGTGGCACGCGGGTCTGCAGGGGCATGCGTCAGCTTTCGTTTGCATCCGGGGTGAAGATTGCTACGCGGGCACAGATGAGCGTTACAGGACAGGCGTGGTCACCCCGCACGGCTCAGCTGCAACCGTAAAGCCGCTTTTGGACCCCGACGTTGATGTGGATCAAGGTTGAGCATGCGAAATTCGGACCGGAAGGTGCAACGTCGTGCCAGCAACCGACGCGCTGCCACCGTGGTCTATTCTGCCAAACGTCTCGATCAGTTGCCGACATCATCGTGCGCACCCACACGTGGACGCGCGGGATGGGTTTTGCTGGAAACGTCCAACATGCATGGCCCGACCGGGACACGTTGGCCATCCGGCCCGCGCCTTCGGCACTCCCCGCAAACCCGCGTCTGACCGCTGTCGCCGTGGTGCCAGAAATCGCGATCACGCGCTACAGATACGCCTGAATTGGCAACAGCCCGACGATCCACGAAATGGCCCGTTCCGGTCTGCTCGCCTCGGGTTCCACGAACATCACCGCTGGCAGGCCGGGGCGCGCCACTGCCCAGCGCAGCGCGTTCTGGCTGCGTGATACGGCATAGGCCTGATCGGGCGCGCTCAGCGTGTCGATCATCCGGGTGATGTCAGCCACCAGCGCGGGATGCTCGAACAACAGGCCCAGTTCTGTGTTGGTGAAGGCCGAGCGCAGATCAAAGTTGAGCGACCCGACGATGGCCTGCTGTCCGTCGATGACGAACACTTTGGAATGCAGCACATCGCGCTGGCGACCGGGCTTTGGCGCAGGCGAAAATTCATGGATCACCGCCCCCGCGGCCAACAGCACGCCCCGGTAGCGCCGATAGGCACCATAGACCAGCAGCAGGTCGGTCGCCGACAGCGCGTTGGTCAGCAGGCTGACCCTGACACCCCGCACGGCGAGGCCGGTCAGCCCCGCAATTCCCGCCCGGCCGGGCACGAAATATGGCGTGATGAGCCGGACTTCGGACTTGGCGTTCATCAGAATGCTTGCGATGGCGGTCGACATCCACGGGGCAGAGTGGTTGCCATAGGCTTTGTCTGGCGGGTCTGCCAGCAGCTGCACCTTGTCGGTCCAGTGCAGGCGCCCGGTCAGCACCGACTCTGCCGTGCACCCGTCCAGCGTCTTTTCGACATAGTGGCGCGACGGGGCCGACCGGACTTCGCAGGCCAGCCGGATGCAGAATTTGGTCAGTTTCATCTTGAATCCGGGCCACAGGGCGAGGATCGGCAGCGACAGGCCAAGGTTCCAGTAGCTGTCAAACAACGCTGCCACCTCGGCCACCTTGGGACCGACCATCAGCATATCGGCATCAACCGAGTTGCGGGTGTCTTTGTGCAATGTGCCAAAGTAGGTGTCGCCGACATTGCGGCCGCCGATGATCGCCAAGCGACCGTCCGCGATCCACAACTTGCCATGCATCCGGCGATTGAACCGCGCCAGCCCCAGCAGCATCTCGATGGTGCGGCGGATCACATGGCCCCGGTTGCGCGTCGGGTTGAAAAGCCGGACCTCGATCAGGGGATGCTGGGTCAGCGCCAGAAACGCCGGATCGAACCCCTGTACGTTCACATCATCCAACAGCAGCCGCACGCGCACGCCCCGGTCCGCCGCGGTAACCAGAGCGTCAAGCAGCAACCAGCCGGTCACATCGGTGCGCCAGATGTAATACATCAGATCAAGGCTGCGCCCCGCCTGTGCCGCTGAGAGCGCACGCGCGGCGAAAGCATCGGAATTGTCGAGCAACGTTGCAAGACCGGTTTCGCCGACATGGTGCGTTTCAAGCGGATCAAGCAGGGCATCCAGTCGGGTCTGCACCTCGCCCCGCGGAAGTGACATGGAGGCGGGCCCGCGCGCCTTGCGCAGAAAGCGACGGTAGGACCGGTGCGCCATCCACGACGCGACGCCGATCAGAATTGCCCCGACCAGGGTCCAGATCAAAATCGTCACGCCAAATCCAATCATCACCGGCCCACCGCAGTTTGCGCGGCCAACCGCAGCTTGGCGGTAATCGGCAAATGGTCCGAGGCATGGCGGGCCAGCGGGCTGTCATGGGTGGCAATATCCAGAAGCTCGCCCTGCGTGCAGGTCATCATCCGGTCAAGTGCCAGCATCGGATAGCGCGAGGGGAAACTGGGCCGCGGATGCCCGATGGTAAACTGCGCGCCCAGAGCCTTCAGCGCGGCCCCTTTGCCCCGCCATTCATTCAGATCGCCCATCAGCAGGGTTGGCCGCGCGTCAAGGCTGCCGATCTTGTCAATCAACGCCCGGGCCTGTGCGGCGCGCGACGCGGGCAACAGCCCCAGGTGCGCGTTCACCACCCGCAACGACTGCCCGTTGATCACCAGATCCGTCACCATCGCCCCGCGCGGCTCGAACCCCGGCAGGATCAGTTGGTGCACCTCATGTACAAGCGCATTGCGGACCAGCAGCAGGTTGCCGTGCCAGCCATGCGCCGCGCCGACGCCTGCCAGCGGAACCGCGACCAGACCCAGATCGCGCCGCAGGCTTTCCAGATCAAGCAGTCCGGTACGGGTGCCAAACCGGGTATCCGCCTCTTGCAACGCCAGTATATCGGCACCGATTTCGGAAATCACCGCCACCGTCCGTGCCAGATCGCGCCGCCGATCGGTGCCAATGCCTTTGTGAATGTTGTAGGAGGCCACAGAAAGATCACGCGACGACGTCATGGGCAGGTTTATCCTCGCGGCAGGGGCATCGTTGCCGCCATGATATGGGGATGCGGCGCGTTTAGCCAAAGGTGTTCGGCGCATCTTCCCGACTGCGCGGTTGATTGGTGGCCCACGTTCAGGCGGTCGCCATTCGGATTGCAAGGCTGCAAGTCGCACCGTTGCGATCTGAACGTTGGGAAAACGTTCGTCCCCGGTGCGCCGCCCCGATCGGCTGGATCCTGCGCAAGTCGCAGTGAAGTGATCCCACCAAGCTGTTCGCTTGCTTGACGTTCGGGGCCGCAGCCTGCATCCACCAAGAATGGCCCTGCTCCGATCAATCGCCATTCTCATTCTCATCGTGGCGGTAATGCCATGGGGCGCCTATGCTGGTGCCCTCGCTGCCCGGTCCCCCGTCCTGGTGCACGCGGTGCCCGCCGTTACGGATGCCGACGTTTCGCAATCTGTCGTATCGAAGGACGGGCAGGACAGTCCGGGCGTTATCATGCCAAAGCCGAAGCGGTGTCGCACCGCGGTTCTGATCGGCTCGGCCTGCGGACCGGATGTTGCGATCCCCGGATCGGCAATTCCCGTGGACCTGTCGGCGGCATGTCGCGCCGTGCCGACTGCGGATGCGATGCAACTCGTTGGGCTGACGCCGCCGGGATCTCTGGATCCCCCCCGGTTCTGCTGATTGTCGCGGCTGCGCACCAAACGCAGTCACCAACGATTTTCAGCAAATAAGGATCACTCACATGATGACCCGTCGTGCCTTCGTTGCCGGAGGCTCTGTCGCGACGCTTTCGGCTTGCGGTATGAACCCCCCGGCTGCCTCGCTGCCCGCAGCAGAGCCACAGGCCGAAATCCTGCCGCTGCTTCCCGCGCACTATGGCGCCATCACGGACGAGCCCTATCCAATTGCGGCAGTGCCCGAGGGGATCGTGCCGCCCCGGCTCTGGCGTCAGGAAGTTGACAACCCGTTTCCGCAAGAGACGCCCGGAACCATTGTCGTTGACCCCAACGCCGGTTTTCTGCACCTCATCGGAGATGGCGGACGCGCGATGAGATATGGTGCAGGCACCGGCGCCGCAGCGTTTGAATGGCAAGGCGTTGCCCGGCTTCAGTTCCGCCGAAGCTGGCCCCGCTGGAAGGTGCCGGAAACGATGATCGCGCGCCGCCCGGAACTGGAACCTTATTCTGTGGCGAATGGTGGCATGGATCCGGGACCGGGAAATCCTCTTGGGGCAAGGGCGCTTTATCTGTTCCAGAATGGTGAAGATACGCTTTACCGCATTCATGGGGCGTGCGAACCGGCATACCTTGGCAAAGCTGTTTCGTCGGGCTGCATTCGCCTGCTGGATCAGGACGTGATCGATCTGGATCAGCGCGTGCGTCACGGCGTGACTGTGCGTGTGTTGCCGTCGATCCGCCCGCCGGGGCTCGCTTCGATATACTGACCCGCGCAGCTCTGAAGGCGGGGTGACCAGCCCGCCTTCTGTTGCACGACGGGTCAGGATGGCAACAGATCATGCCGTCACGATCAGGCGGCGGCTGACCCCGGATGCAAACACTGTCGGTGCCGGACATGAGCAGACGGCCGGGGCGCGCAGACCACACGGCAGGGCATAGCGGGTACGAGAAATCATGGCGATATGCGCGATCACCGGCCACAAATCAGAACCACCATTGGTCCGACTTGCCATACAGACCAGTCTTTGACAGACTGCATTACCTTTTGTGGCAGGACATTTGCATGGGTATCCCTGTTTTTGATCCATGGTCCGAACTGACGCTTGCCGGGCAATTTGCGCTTGCAGGCGGGGTCGTTATGGCTGTTGCAGCAGTGGTCGGCGGCTTTTTCGTATCAGGTCGCCTGGAAGATTCAGTGGTGCGCAATACCGCCAATTCAACGGCCCTGTACATGGAAAGTTTCGTGGCCCCCCTGACGCAGGATCTGGCGACGCAAACAGGTCTGTCGTCCGCCTCACGCGGCGAGATTGGTCGGCTTTTGTCTGAAACACCCTTGGGCAAAAGAGTCGTGTCATTCAAAATCTGGGGCGAGGGCGGGTTATTGATTGACGCGTCCAACACGGCATTGGTGGGCCGCCGCTTTCCCCCGACCGACAATCTGAAGATGGCCTGGAGCGGTGAGGTGCGTGCCGATTTCAACGACACCGCCGATGAAGAGGACGTGGCCGAGAACGCGCTGGGTCTGCCCCTGCTGGAAATTTACACCCCGATCCGCGAGATCCGCACCGGACGGGTGATCGCGGTGGCAGAGTTTTATGAAGTGGCGACGCAGCTTCAACTTGATCTTGTCCGGGCCCGCAGGCTTGCCTGGGCGACGGTGGGGGCGACCGTAGCCCTGATTGCGGCCAGCCTTTTCGCCATCGTGCTGCGCGGCAGCCGCACCATCGACCGCCAGCTTGCGGCGCTGAAAGAGATGGTCGATCGCAATCTCGCGTTGCGATTGCGCGTGCAGGGGGCCGCCGCGCGGTTTTCAGCGGTCAATGACCAATCGCTGCGCCGCATCGGCGCCGATCTGCACGACGGACCGGCACAGCTGATGGGGTTTGCGGCACTGCGGCTGGACGGGTTGCGGCGCGAAGTGGTGGGCGCAAAAGCGCAGGCCATACTCGAAGAGGTCGCGCGCGCCGTAAAGGATTCAATCCTCGAGGTGCGAAACATCTCGCGGGGGTTGTCGCTCCCCGATATCGAACAGCGCCCGCTGCATGACATCCTGCAAGGTCTGGCCGATGCGCACAGCGCACGCACGGGCACCACGGTGCGCGTCGACTATCCCGCGACGGGGATTTGCGAGGTGCCGATCGCTGTCAAGATTTGCTGCTTCCGCTTTGTTCAGGAAGGGCTGAACAATTCATGGCGGCATGCCGAGGGCAAAGACCAGGAGGTCCACCTGCGGATCAAACACAATCAGTTGCGTCTTTGCGTGCTGGACCGCGGACCGGGATTTGCAAGTCTGCCGGTGGATATCGGCGGCGACGTATCCGGCTTGGGGCTTGCGGGGCTGACCGACCGGGTGGAAAGTCTGGGCGGCCATATCGAGGCGCGCAACCGGAGCGATGGCGATGGAGCGGAGTTGTGTATGGAACTTGATCTGAACGACGCCTCATGAGCGACGACATTCCCATGATCCGGCTGGTTCTGGCGGATGATCACCCGATCTACCGTGACGGCGTGGCGCGCATTTTGCAAGATGCGGGTGGCATTGACGTCGTGGGGCAGGCCCACGATGCCGAAGCTGCGGCAATGCTGTGCGAAACCCTGTTACCTGATCTGGTCCTGCTCGATATCTCCATGCCAAAGGGCGGCGGCATCGGGGCATTGACCCGGATCATGCAGATGGAAAAGCCACCTCTGGTCGCAATTCTGACGGCGTCAGAGGATGAGGGCGATTTGATGCAGGTGCTGAAACGCGGTGCGGCGGGGTACATCCTCAAGGGCATTGGCGGATCAGAGCTGATCGATCTGGTGCGCGATATGGCGGCGGGGCGGTCGTATGTCTCGCCGGGTCTGGCCGGGCGGCTGTTGGTGGCGATGCGGGGCAATCCCGCCGGGGCGGTGGCGCCAAACCCGCTGGCAGTCCTGTCGCGGCGCGAAGAGGATATCCTGAAACTGGTGGCGCAGGGGCTGAGCAACAAAGAGGTCGGCCTGCAGCTGGACATTCAGGAAAAGACAGTGAAGCACTATATGACGTCGATCCTGCAAAAGTTGCACGTCCGCAACCGGGTCGAGGCGGCAATGCTGGCGCGAGAGCATTTGATCGACTAACAGAATACTAAACCACATTATATCAACGTGATAGGTGCGTCGCAAGATCATGGTCCAGCCCGAAAGTGCCATGTCTGCAACCGATGACCCCTGACGTGATCGCGATCCAGTGGCCGGAATCAACGCACCGGTCCGGCAACGTAGAATCTGACGAAACCCCTGATCCTGACCACCACGGCGATTGCCGTCACCTTGACCGCCGCCGCCCACGCCGGCGTGGTGGCGGGCGGTACTTGTTCCCTCGGACAGATGGCAGACGGCAATATCGGCAAGCACTGGCCGCGGGTTCGCGGCGCCGCCAGAAAATACCCGTTCGCACAGATCAAAGGCCCGACCGTAGCCGCTCTACAACCGCCAGAACGCGCGGTATACATTGCCTATGCCAGCCCTGTGTCGCGATTGTCTGACCACCTTTGAGACGGGCGTGCGGTGCCCCGCCTGCCGCAGTCCGCGGGTGCTGTCGCATGCCGAGCTGTTTGGCCTGTCGATTGCCCATATGGATTGTGATGCGTTCTATGCATCGGTCGAAAAGCGCGATAATCCGGCGCTTGCAAATGTGCCGTTGATCGTCGGCGGCGGTACGCGCGGTGTGGTATCCACTTGTTGCTATATCGCGCGCATTTCCGGGGTGCGCTCTGCGATGCCGATGTTTCAGGCGCTGAAACTGTGCCCGGATGCCGTTGTCGTCAAACCGCGCTTTGCCGCGTATGTCGACGCAAGCCGGGCGATCCGGGCGATGATGGAGGCGCTGACGCCCAGCATCGAACCGCTGTCGCTGGACGAAGCCTTCATGGACCTGACGGGGACCGCGCGGCTGCACGGGGCGCCGCCTGCGGTTTTGCTGGCGCGACTGGTACGCCGGATGGAGACCGAGTTGGGCCTGACCGGATCTGTCGGGCTCAGCCACAACAAGTTTCTGGCCAAGGTCGCCTCTGATCTGGACAAGCCGAGGGGCTTTTGCGTGATCGGCAAGGCCGAGACGGAAGATTTTCTGCGCACCCGACCGGTGCGGATCATCTGGGGTGTCGGCACCGCAACGCAAGCCGCGCTGGAACAGGCGGGCATTCGCACCATCAGCGACCTGCTGCGCTGGGACAGACCGGATCTGGTTGCACGCTTTGGCTCCATGGGTGATCGGCTGTGGTATCTGGCGCGCGGTCGCGACAGCCGGCGAGTGGCCCGCGACGAAAAGCTGAAGTCGATTTCCAAGGAAACGACATTCGATCAAGATACCGCGAACCCGGACCTGCTGGATGGCCATATCTGGCGGCTGGCCGAACAGGTGGCGGATCGCGCCAAGGCCAGGGGGCTGGCGGGGCGCACGGTCACGCTGAAACTGAAACGCGGGGATTTTCAGCTGATCTCGCGGCGTCACGCCCTGCCGGACCCAACGCAGACGGCCGATCGAATCTACCGGACGGCGCGGGATCTGTATGACAATGCAGGCACGACCGGGCCGTTCCGTCTGATTGGCGTCGGCATCAGTGATCTTGCACCTCAGGCCGACGCCGACCGTATGACAGATTTGCTGGACCCGGATGCGGGCAGGCGGGCGGCAACCGAACGCGCCACCGATGCGATCCGGGCGAAGTTCGGACATGACGCGATCATCAAGGGCCGGTCGTTGCGCTGACTGCAACAACGGCCGCTGTCAGGTGGCAAAGCGACCACGAAGCGGGCGCCGGCCCCGGTTGGTCCGGCGCCCGCTTCGTGGCGCGCCTTCAGCGCAGCGGAACCTCGGCCACCTTATCCTTGACCTGTTCTTTCGGATCGAAGCCGAACAGCATCTTGATTCCCGCAAACAGGCTGGACGCATCGAACCAGATTTTCGCATTCGACGGCTCAAACCGCAGCAGTGCCAGGTTGGAATCATCCTTGCCGTCCGGGTACCACGCGGCCACAAACGGATTCCACAGCCGGTCAATCACGGCGCGATCATTGTGCAGCGTCAGTTCGCCATTCACATGCGCCCACGTCCCATGCCCTTTGTCCACAAAGGTAAATGACGCCTTTGCAGGCGCGCCGCCACCCAGAACGAGTTCACTGTCCATTGTCGAAAAGAACCAGATCGGCCCATGCGCGCCGTCGCCGTCCATCTGCGCGGTCATCGGGCGCGGCTCGGCCGTTCCACATTCCAGCATGACGGTCATGTCGGCGCGCAGGGCCGTCCAGAATTTCTGCGTCGCTTCAAGATCGGAGTGATCGTTGTCTCGCATTGTCACCACCTTTTGGTTGCACGCGGGCCAACGCCGCAATCCCTGTGTCAGTTCCGCCCGGCAAACGGCCATGTATCAGGGAACGCTTTGTTCTTTTCGCGCGTTGTCAGGCGAAATCAATCAGATGGGGTAATCCGATGAAACTGTCCTTTGCTGTTCTGGCGCTGCTTGTCCTTGCCGCATGTGAAACCGTCGAAGGCGCAGGCCGCGACCTTGAAACCGCCGGTGAGGCCATCACGCAGGAATCGCAACAGGCGCAGCAGGGATATTGACGCCCGGTCTATTCGGCAGCGAGCGGGATGATGGCTCGGCCAATTCCCGCAATCGCGGCAACCACACCCGTCATCAGTTGTTGAAACGCCGCATAGTCGGGGCGCAGTTCGATCGTCGATTCGT
>JAYSSN010000402.1:0-2864 GCA_043720555.1 Rhodobacterales bacterium
CCCGCGGTGGCAAGGCCGGCGCCAAGGCCCCAGAGCCAGAACGCGGTCCAGCCCGTGGCGGGAACGGCACCCAGCGACAGCACCCCCAGAAACCCGAAACCAAGGCCCGACAGAACGGTAAAGACAATGACGGACGGTGCCGGATGCATTCAGATTTTCCCCAGTACCCGGTCCAGCCAGCCGGCAAATCCCGTAGCCTGAATGTCCAGCAGCGGTGCCAGCAACGACGCCTGCTGGCGCTGATCCTTTTTGCGGGGCGGCAAGTATTTGTTGGTGGGTCTGGTCTTCAACTCCGGCATCAGATCATAGCCACCACGCGCCGCGACCAGTTTTGACACCTTGCTGTCAGGGTCCGCAAAATCACCAAAGTGGCGCGCGTTGGTCGGACAGGTGCGCACGCAGGCCGGTTCGCGGTCCTCTTGCGGCAGTTCCTCGTTGTAGATGCGGTCAACGCAGAGCGTGCATTTCTTCATCACGCCTGCCGCTGCATCCATTTCGCGCGCACCGTACGGGCAGGCCCATGCGCACAGGCCGCAGCCAATGCAGGCATCCTCGTTGACCAGCACGATGCCATCCTCGGCGCGTTTGTAACTTGCTCCCGTCGGGCAGACAGTGACGCAGGGCGCATCTTCACAATGCAGGCAGGACCGGGGAAAGTTGATGGTTTGCGCAAGCCCGTCAAAAGGTTGCACGGCATAGCTGTGAACCCGGTTCAGGAACGTGCCCGACGGGTCTGCCCCATACGGGTCTTGATCCGACAAAGGCACGCCATAGCCCTGATCGTTCCAGCCCTTGCAGGCCGTCACGCAGGCATGGCAGCCGACACAGGTATCAAGATCGATCACCAGCCCCAGCTTTTTCTCTGTGTGCGCAGGCAGCATCGTCATCGCGTCACCCCTTTCGGCACGACGCGGGGGATTGGCGGATGCGCGGGCTGCGCCTCCGCCGGGGCCGCGCAGCGCACGATCCGTACTTTCAGGTCGAACCACGCCGCCTGCCCCGTCACCGGGTCCGCGTTGCTGTATCGCTGGCCGTCGCCCTTTTCGGGCAGCAGTTCAGATATCAGATGGTTCACAAGGAACCCCTTGGTCGCTTCCGGTGCCGCATCGTCCAGCGCCCAGGCCGCCTTGCGCTTGCCGATCGCGTTCCAGGTCCAGACGGTATCGCCGTTCAGAGCGGCCATGTGCGCCACCGGCACCACAATCTCGCCCGAGGGCGAGGTCACGCGCGCCCAGTCGCCATCGGCAAAGCCCTGCGCGGCCCAGATTTTTGTTGGCACATAGAGGTAATTTCGCCCGTGAATCTGCCGCAGCCAGGCATTTTGCGACCCCCACGAATGATACATCGCCATCGGTCGCTGGGTCAGCGCATGCACCGGATACCCCTCGGCCTCGCCGAAGGGCGGGTACCACACGGGCAGCGGGTCCATCGCGCCGCGCACCTGATTGCGCAGATGGTCGGGCGGCTGGATCCAGCCATGGCCTTCGGCGGCCAGCTGAAACTTGCGCATGGGTTCGGAGTAGATCGAGAACAGGTAGGGTTGCGGCGCCTCATAGAACCCGGTCGCTACCGCCCAGTCCTGATAGGCCGTATTCCACGGTTTATAGTACGCCGCCTCATCGGGCACATGCGCCTGATAGAACCCGCCGTTTTCGATATAACGGTCAAGCTGTGCCGCGTTCGGATCGCCCCGCCCTTGCGCCGTGCCATCACCCCGGAACCCCATCAACGGCCCCACACCCGGACGGCGCTGGTGATTCACGATGTAGTCGGCGTAGTCGGAAAATTTCGCCGTCCCATCCGGCAGCGTCATCCCGGGCAGCCCCAGTCGCGCGCCCAGATCGAGCAAGACCGACTGGAAGCCCCGCACATCCCGGTCCGGTTCCACCACCGGCCAGCGGATGGCGTCGCCCGCCGCCCCCGGTTCGCTGATGGGCCGGTCCAGCAACGAGATGCAATCATGCCGCTCCAGATACGTGGTATCGGGCAGGATCAGATCGGCATATGCCACCATCTCGGACGCATAGGCGTCGGAATAGATGATGCGCGGAATGACGTATTCACCCGACGCATCCTTGTCGGTCAGCATCGCCATCACGGCGGATGTATTCATCGACGAATTCCACGCCATGTTCGCCATATAAAGGAACAGCGTGTCGATGCGGTAGGGGTCGCCTGCATGCGCGTTGGGGATGACCATTTGCATCAACCCATGGGCCGAGAACGGATTTTCCCATGTAAACGCCTTGTCGATCCGCGCCGCCGTCCCGTCTTCCTTCAACGCCAGATGCTCTGGCCCGCGCACATAGCCCAGATGCGGTCCGCTTAATGGTTGCCCCGGCACGGTCACGAAATGCGGCGTCGGATGCGCCTCTGCCGGCTTGGGGTATGGCGGCTTCAGCCGGTACCCCCCCGGCACCTCCACCGTGCCAAGGACGATCTGCAACAGATGCAGCGCCCGCGCGGTCTGGAACCCGTTGGAATGCGCAGATATTCCCCGCATGGCGTGGAAAGACACCGGCCGACCCGGCATGTGGTCATGCGCGTCGCCCCGGAAATCGACCCACGCACGCTCCAGCCGGATCGCCTGATTGAACGCCACATCGGCAATTTCGGCTGCCAGCCCATGGATGCGCGCCGCGGGAATGCCGCAGCGTTCGGCCACTGCCTCCGGTGCATATGACGCGTCCAGATAACGCTCTGCCATATGCTGGAACACCGTGCGGTGCCCCTGCCAGACCGCCCCCAGATCGGGCACCACGCCCCTGCCGTCCCATGGGGCAGGCGCGCCCGTGGCGCGGTCGATCACAAAGGGCTGGCTTTCGGCATTTTTCACGAACAGGCCCTTTTCCGGCCCGGCGGTT
>JAYSSN010000403.1:0-22124 GCA_043720555.1 Rhodobacterales bacterium
CCCCCGCGTGTCACGGATGGATTCCCGAGACCTGCGATCAGGCCTCGGCCTCCTCGTCTTCGGTCACTTTCGGGGCAAGTTCTGCGGGATCAACCCAGCCCAACATGACCCGTGCCGTCATCACCAGATGCTGCGCTTCCTCCAGCGAGACGTCAAACTTCTCCAGCACGCCTTCGTCTTTCACGCGCGCGCCGCCAACTGTGGTCCAACCGCCAGCCAGTTCCCAATCGGCGCAGGTGGCGAAATCTTCCAACGTCTTGATATCGTCCTTGGCCAGCGCTTCCAGCATCTGGGGCGTCAGACCTTCGAAGTTCACGAGGCTGTCTTCCACACCCAAAGCGCGGGCGGTTTCAAGCGCCTTGCGGTTCTGCTCTTCCAGGAAGTCACGCGCACGCGCCTGCAATTCGCCAGCGGTGCCTTCATCGAAGCCGTCGATGGAAAGCAATTCGTCCACATCGACGTAAGCCACTTCTTCAAGGTTGCTGAACCCTTCAGACACCAGCAGTTGCGCCATCATCTCGTCCACATCCAGCGTGTCCATGAACAGCTTGGTGCGTTCGGCGAATTCGGCCTGACGGCGGGTGGATTCGTCGGATTCCGTCATGATATCAATATCAAGACCGGTCAGCTGGCTGGCCAGACGCACGTTCTGGCCACGGCGGCCAATAGCCAGCGAAAGCTGCTCGTCCGGCACCACGACTTCGATCTTGCCGGATTCGTCATCGATCACAACCTTGGAGACTTCGGCAGGCTGCAGCGCGTTCACAAGGAACGTCGCCTGATCCTGATTCCACGGAATGATGTCGATCTTTTCGCCCTGCAGTTCGTTCACCACGGCCTGCACCCGGCTGCCGCGCATACCGACGCAGGCACCCACCGGGTCGATGGAGTTGTCATAGGAAATCACTGCAATCTTGGCGCGGCTGCCGGGATCGCGTGCAACAGCCTTGATCTCGATGATGCCATCATAGATTTCCGGCACTTCCATCTTGAACAGTTCGGCCATGAACTGCGGGTCGGTGCGCGACAGGAACACCTGCGGGCCGCGGGCTTCGCGCCGCACGTCCTTGATGTAGCAGCGCACCCGGTCGCCGATGCGATAGGATTCGCGCCCGATCTTTTCGTTCCGGCGCAGGATGCCTTCGCCACGCCCGATATCGACGATGACGTTGCCGTATTCCTCGCGTTTGACCTGACCGTTGATGATCGTGCCCTTGCGGTCTTTGAATTCTTCGTACTGACGGTCACGTTCCGCCTCGCGCACCTTTTGCAGAATCACCTGCTTGGCGCTTTGCGCGGCGATCCGGCCCAGATCGACAGGCGGAACCTCGTCAATGATCTCATCACCGATCTGCGGGTCGGGCGAATGCGCCGCTGCCTGCTTCACGGTCATCTGCGCATGATGGTTTTCCACCATATCGTCTTCAACCACGGTCCGCACCCGCGCAAACGTCGCTCGGCCGGTCTTGCGATCAATCCGCACCCGGATGTCGAGATCCGCGCCGTAACGCGACTTTGCCGCGCGGGCGAGCGATTCTTCCATGGCCTGGATCACCAGATCCGGGTCGATCATCTTTTCCCGCGCAACAGCCTCGGCCGTTTGCAGAAGTTCCAGCTGGTTGGCTGATGTAATCGCCATGGGTCTCGTCTCCCCCTTTTAGTGTTTCGTCTCGGGTGCGGCGTCGGTTTCGTCGTCGTCACCCGTGGTTTCTTCAATGTCGTCGAACTGCGTCTCGTCGATCAGGCCTGATGCCTTGCGTTGCCGCAGCATCTCGCTGATCAGTTCATCGGTCAGCAGCAGCTTGGCATCCGACAGCCAGTCGAACTTCAGACCGATCGTGCCTTCTTCGACGTTGACCAGCACTTCATCGTCCTCGATCCCCGCAAGCGTGCCCTTGAAGCGCCGCCGCCCGTCGATCAGTTCCGTCGTCTCGATCCGCACTTCCCAGCCCGCCCAGACATCGAAATCCTTCAACCGCGTCAAAGGCCGGTCAATGCCGGGGCTGGACACTTCGAGGATATAGTTGTCCTCGACCGGGTCTTCCACATCCAGCACCGCCGAAACCGCAGTCGAAATCTGTCCGCAATCATCCACGTCGATGCCGCCATCGGGCTTGTCCGCCATGATCTGCAGGATGCGCGTCTTGCCACCCATCAGGCGGATGCGCACCAGTTCAAACCCCATGCCTTCGATCACCGGACCGACGATATCGGCAAGGCGGCGGTCAATGGCGGTTTTTGCGATCAGGTCTGACATCAGGCTTCCAAAAACGAAAAACGGGCCTGCAGGCCCGCTTGTGACGATCGGTAGTTCCGGGTGTGGACCCCAAAACCGCTGTTGAGGGGGATATACGTAAGCTGCCCCGAGTCTGCAAGGCCTGATTAGGGCCGCAGGCGATCCATCACCCGCACCAGTTCTGCGCTGATCCCCGGCTCTGACAGCGCATGCCCTGCCAGCGGCACCATGTGCAACTCGCACCCGTCCCAACCGTCGGCGAGCCTGTAGGCCGAAACGGGCGGGCAGATCATGTCATAGCGGCCTTGCACGATCACCGTGGGGATATGCCGGATGCGGTGGCGTTCGCGCATGATCCAGGCGTCTTCCTCCAGAAAGCCACCGTTAAAGAAATAGTGGTTCTCCAAACGGGCAAAGGCGCGGGCGTATTCGGCCGGGCTTTCGCCCATCGGACCTTCGCTATGCACCGAGGCAAGCGCGTTTTCCCAGTTGGCCCAGATGCGGCCAAAGCGGGTTTCTTCCATCAGATTTCCCGAAAACAGCCGCTGATGATAGGCGGCGATCAGATCGCCGCGCTCTGCCGCAGGGATGGCGTGCACAAAACGGTGCCAGAGTTCGGGAAAGAACGTGCCCGCCCCGCCGCCATAAAACCAGTCCAGTTCGGGTTGCGTCATCAGGAACACGCCGCGCAGCACCAACCGGCTGACATGTTCAGGATAACGGATCGCATAGATCAGCGCGAGCGTCGCGCCCCAACTGCCGCCAAAGCAGATGAAGCGATGGATGCCCAGCACCTGACGGATCGTTTCAATGTCGGCGACCAGATGCCACGTCGTATTCGCCTCGACCGTCGCATGGGGGCGCGAACGCCCGCAGCCACGCTGATCGAACAGGATCACACGGTAAACAGCGGGGTCAAAATAGCGCCGCATGGCCGGGCTGCACCCGCCACCGGGGCCGCCATGCAGCACCAGAACCGGGATCCCTTGCGGATTGCCGCATTGTTCCACATAAATCCGGTGCCCTTCGCCAACATCCAACACCCGCTGATCGAAGGGGTCGATCGGCGGGTACAGAAATTCGACGGCGCGTTTTTGCACTGATCTGTGGTCCATCCCAACCTATATAACTGAAAAATGACGCGCCGCTATCACCGGATTTTGCAGGAGCCTGCCATGACCACCATCGATCCGACCGAGGTTGCCAAGTTTGAAGCGATGGCCGCCGAATGGTGGAATCCGCAGGGCAAATTCAAACCGCTGCATATGCTGAACCCCTGTCGGCTGGACTATATCAACGGCCAGATTGCCACGGAGTTCGACCGCGATCTGGGCACGGCGCTGCCATTTTCCGGCCTGCGCATTCTGGATATCGGCTGTGGCGGCGGGCTGCTGTCAGAACCCATGGCGCGGCTGGGGGCGACGGTGGTGGGCGCCGACGCCGCCCCGCGTAACATTCCCGTGGCGCAGTTGCACGCCGAACAATCGGGTCTGACCATCGACTATCGCCACACCACGGCCGAGGACATGGCCGCCGCGGGCGAGCAGTTCGACATCGTGCTGAACATGGAGGTGGTGGAACATGTCGCCGATCCGCAGGCGTATCTGACGGCCTGCCAGCATCTGCTGAAGCCCGGTGGGCTGATGATCTGTTCGACCCTGAACCGCAATCCCAAGTCGTTCATGATGGCGATCATCGGGGCGGAATGGGTGATGCGCTGGCTTCCCAAGGGCACGCACGACTGGCAGAAATTCATCACCCCGGACGAGCTCGATGCCCTGATCCGCAAGGCGGGGCTTGATCCGGTTGATAAAAAAGGCATGGTTTTCAACCCCGTGGGGTGGGGATGGTCGCTGTCAGCGCGCGATCTGTCGTGCAACTATGTCACGGCCAGCGTTAAGCGGGCCTGACGGTCAGGGCACCTGCTGGAACCAGCCAAGTGCGACGCCCGCACCGCCGGTGCGGCCCTGAATTTCCTTCAGGATCAGAGGCAGAAGATCGGCTGCGGGCATTCCGTCACGGGCTGCGGCGGCCGCAATCAGCGGCTCGTTCGAAGCGACCACAACGATCAAAAGCGGCTGCGGCGTCGTCTCGGTCGTGGCCGCAAGGCCAAAGCTGAACGTGGCTGATCCGTCGGGTTGATCGGTCAGTTGCGATGTCAGGCCGAACACCCCGCCCTGCGGTGTGACAAGCACCATCCACACCGGACGCCCGCGCCGTTCGCGCACCCGGCCCACGATGGACCCGCCGGGTGACAGGGTGTCGCTGTCAAGGGTGATGACGGGCGCCACGGCACCCAGGCCCTGCGCGCCGCGCGCAAGGTCAAGGGCGGGGCATTGCGGGTCGGTCACCAGGCGGTCGCGCACATCGGGCTGGCTGCCAAACGCGGTCTGATAGGCGGCGGGAAGTGCCGCGAACGCGCCCGCTTTGGTGGCAAAGCCTTCGATCAATCCGGCTGACGGACCACCGTCAATGCGCGCGGCAAAACTGCACGGCCCGGCGTCGAAACCGGCGAGGAAACTTTCGCGCGATTCGGGGGCGGCGGGTGGCGGGGCAGGGCCGGGATCGGTTGCGGCGATTTCCGCAGTCGGGGCGGGATCGGGCAGGGGATCGCCAGCGTCCTCGGCAACGGGGGCCGCGGCGGGTGCAAACAGCCCTTGCTGCCAGGCGTATCCCCCACCGGTCCCGGCAAGCGCCAGCACCAGCAGCGCAACGATCACCCCGCCGCCACCTTTCGTTTCAACAGGGGCGACAGACATCACCGGGGCGGCCATCCCGATGCCGGGATTGGCCGGGGCCGCAGTGGCGCGCCCCGGAGGCTGACGCAGCCCCGGCACCGACATGGGCGCGGGCGGTGTGCTGAACGCAGGCGTATAGGGCGGCGACGATGGCACACCCAGACCGACACCAAACCCTTGGGTTTGCCCCGCAATGACGGTGCGGTCACCCATTGGCGTCATGGGCACCGCGCCATAGCGCACGGGAATGTCCTGCGGCTTTTCGAGCATGTGGATCACGTCACCCATGCTGGCTGGGCGCATCTCCGGATCGGGTTCCAGCATGTGGGCGAACAGCGGGCGCAGTTCAGGGTAAATTCCCGTCAGATCCGGAATCACACGGCGGGCATTCACCGCCTCGACCACGGATGAGCCCATGTCGATCGGCGCGCCCCGGATTGCGGCGGCCATCAGCAGGGCCAGCCCGTAGATGTCGGTGCGCGGCCCGATGGCCCCACCGAAATGGCCCAGCTGTTCGGGCGAGACATATTTGAACTTGCCCGCCATCTGGCCAAACAGCGTGGCCTCTGACATCTCGGCCGACTTGGCGATGCCAAAGTCGATGATGACGGCGTCGTCGATCAGACCACCCTTCAGCATCACGTTATCAGGTGACAGATCGCGGTGAACCACATCCATCTTGTGGGCGCGTTCCAGCCCGAGGGCGAGGCGTTTCAGCAGGCGTTGCGCCTCGGCCAACGTCAGTGGGCCACCGCCTTTGACATGATCCGACAGCGGCAAACCGTCGATGAATTCCATGATCAGGCAAAACCGGTCCAGCGCCGCATCATGGACAAAATTGTAGTACCGCACGATGGCCTGATCGGCCAGTTGGCACAGCACCTTGGCCTCGCGCCGGAACAGGGCGGCGACCTTTTCGTCATGCGCAAGCGACTGCAGCACGATCTTGATCGCCACGGCGTCGCCGGAAAACACGTTGGTGCCACGAAACACTTCGCCCATGCCACCGGCGCTGATCAATTGCTCGATCTTGTAGTTATTGTTGATAAGCGTGCCGATGGGCACCTGATGGTCAGTCATGTCATCATTCCTGCCTGATGGACCCGCAGGACCATCACGGTCACATTGTCCTTGGCACCCCGTTCAAGCGTTTGGGCGATCAGGGTATCGCAGACCTCTTGTGCGGTGCGGCCCATGGCCATGCCGCGTGCAATGTCATCGTCGCTGTTATGTTCCGTAAGGCCATCGGAACACAACAAAAAGGCGTCGCCCACCCGCAAATCGCCGCTGACCACGTCGCATTGCGGCTCAGGGCTGACCCCGATGGCGCGGGTGATGACGTTGCGGCGGGGCCAGGTGATCGCCTCGGCCTCGGTTATCATGCCGGCTTCCAGCAGGGCGCGCACTTCGGTGTGGTCCTGCGTCTGTTGAATCAGCTGACCATCGCGCATCAGGTAAATCCGGCTGTCACCCGACCAGACGCAGGCATAGTGCGCCTCGTGCGCCAGCAGGCCCACCATGGTGGCCCCCACGGTGACCCCGCCCAGATCAACGGCGTGCTGGCGGATGCGGGCATGGGCCGCGTTCAGCTTTTCCATGAACTGCGCCTGCAGATCGCCGGATGAGGCGGGCGCCCCGATCGTCAGCATTTCTTCGGCAATCGTGCGGCTGGCGAAATCGCCCGCATCATGTCCGCCCATGCCATCGGCCACGACCCACACGCCTGAATCGGGTCGGGCCATAAAGGCATCTTCATTGTGGTCGCGCACGCGGCCCATGTCGGACGCGGCCCCGGTTTCCAGCGAAAAGTATTCGGATGCGACCCACATCACCCGGCCTCGGCCAAGGTTTCGGTCGTGATCGGACGTCCGCCCGTCATCAACCAGGCGAGGGCTTCTGCCGGGGGCAGGCCTTCGGTGGAATACAGCGCGGTCGGATCATCCACCACCCACCAATAGCTGCGCCCATGGGCGGCGCGCAGATGATCGGCCATCGCCACGTCGGCCCACAGTTGCGCCATGTCGCCGTCATCGCGCGATGCCCAGAAGGCGGGGTTGGCGTCGATGTCTTCGCCCTCCACCTCGGGCAAAAGGTCGATCACACCCTGCGCGCCCAAGGCGGGATCAGGGGCGAGATCGGCCAGCAACACGGCCATGTCGGCGCAATAGGTGTTGGTCGGTTCGATCGCTGGTGGCAGCGGTCCCGGCCCTTCCATCCCGATCAGCAGCGGAAAGCGGCGCCCCACCTTGTCCTGCGACGGGCACATCACCCCGCGCACGGCCGCTTCACCCGCCACCCGCGCCCCGATCCAGAAGGCGAGCATCGGGCTTGCGTCAAAGCCGCCGGCCCATTCGTCGCCCCAGGCACCGCGCAGGGTTGACAGGCTGGCGTTCAGCCAGGCCTCCAGCCGGTCATGTGCCACGCCGGAAAGGCCCGCCGTGATGAAGTCGCCGAATGCCGGGTGTTTGCCATAAACAAAGCGTGCCATGCCTAGTCCAGGCTCTGCGGGCAGCTGAAATCGGACAGCTCCGGCATGGTGAACGGGTTCGATGCGGCGTTAAAGCCGAACTCGTAGGTGATCGGTCGCCCGCCGATCTGGAATGTTGCCCGCGTCACCGATCCGTTGCTGTTGAGCGATGCCGCCGACCGCAGCAGCCGCACAAAGGCCCATGGCCCTTCGCGGATCTGGATGGCGCTTTCGCGGTCCAGGCCGGGGAATATCTGCAAGGTCGCCGACGCGCCTTGCCCCGGCCACACCACCGTCGCGGGCGGATCCCCCGCCGCTGTCAGCACATTGGTGCCGTTGATCTCCAACTGTGCGGACTCGATGGTCGGGTGCGAATCCAGATGCGTCACACTGATCGACACTTCGGGGGTTGTTCCGCCATTGCCAAAGAATGCCCGGCGGATTTTCTCGGCCCGGTCGAACTGCGCCAGCGTGGCGGGGTTCAGCCGCGAAGCCAGGTCATTCGCCGGATCATAGGCCATGCCGTTTTCGGTACGGATCACGAGGTTCGCAAGATAGGTGTTAAAGAACGTATCCATATCCCCGCCGGGGCCAAAGAATTTGCCGAACTCTGATGGCGGCACATGGCGTTGCCCGTTCGAGAACGGGAAGAACGCCGTGATGTTGTCGCGGCACTGGAAGGTGATCGTGTTGGTCAGCGCCCGGTTCATCTCGGCCAGGGTCGCATCCGTGGCCTCGCCCCGGAAATCGGTCTCAGCCTCGGTCACCAGCTTTGCCACCGTATCGGGCAGACGCGAATTGTTGCGGGTCAGGTTCGACAACAGTTGCGGCAGCACGGCGGCCGATTGCGCGGGGTTGGATGCACCAAGCCGCAGGTTGCCCCGGATCGCCTCAAGATCCGCCAGTATGATGTCGATCGGGCGCTGGCCTTCGGGGCCATCCAGCAGCACGTGCCAGTCGCGGAACTGCTCTTCGATCTGCTCGATGGGGCGGGTCACGCCATCGCTGCTGGACCCGTTCACACGCACCTGCGATTTCACATTGGATGACAGCGCATCCAGCAGAATGCGCTGCACGCCGCCCGACCGGCTGACCAGTCGTCGGCCCAGGTCCGATGCCACATCATCGGCAACGCCTTCGGCGGCGGTTTCGCCGCCTGCGGCCTCACCGCCTCCACCACCGGCCAGCATGACGGCAACCTCATCCGGCGACATGCCTTCAAACTGCTTGTATTCGCGGGTCAGCTGGGTTTCGCCCTTGATCGTGTTCACAAGCTGCAGGATCGGTGACGAAAACGGCGCGGACGCCGCACCAAGCGCGTCATAGGCGGGTTTGTCGGCTGACATGCTCGCCAGCGTCAGCTTGTCCAGCATCCCCTGCCAGGCCGCGCGGAATTCGCGGCCATAGCGGGTTTGCAGCGCCACATCGAGGCCCGCCAGCTGATTGTCGAAATCCGCCAGATTGGCCTGATCGCCCAAGACCCATTTGTCATTTTCCAGTGTCGTTTTCACCTCGGCCAGCTGATCGACAAAGAACGACCAGAAGCCCTCATAGGTGAACAGCCCCGGAATTTTCAGATCGGCAAGTGCAGACCCGTCGGTGGTGGCAAACACAATCTCGGACTCCGGCCCGGTCTGTTCCATCAGCACGAATTCCGGCAGTTGCGCGGACGAGGCCCGGTCCAGGATCACCGACCAGGCCTGATCGGCCACTGACATCTGCACAATTGCACTGCGTGCAGCGGTAATGGCCGCCTGGTCGATGGCGATCGTGGGGTCGCGGTCCTTGCCCAGTATCAGCATCGCATCCAGATGCCGGGCGAGCTGTTCGCGCTGCGAGATGCCATCCAGCCCCGTGAACTGCTCACGCCAGATCTCGTCGTACCAGGCTTTGATTGCGGCGTCATCCGTGCGCCCGCCCTGTTTGCCCAGCAGCATGTAAACCTTCAGCGCGCGGTAGATGTTGGTCGTGTTGCCATCCGCCTCGTACTGCGGCAGGCGCAATTCGGTATCGAGTATCAGGCGCGGACGCAGCATCTGTTCCAGCGCGTCGCCATAGGCTTCGGTCGCCGCATGTTCCAGCCGCGCGCGCTGCGACAGGCCAAAGCCTTCCCAGATCGCCGGTTCGGCAGATGTACCAAACCCGGCGGGTTGCATGCGCAGGCGTTCCAGATGTTCCAGTACCGGCAAAAGATCGGGGTTGTCGATCTGTGTGCGGTCGATTTCCACCTGTGCCGCCCGCTGATACGTCGCGGCCTCGGCCCGCGCGGTCAGCAGCAGATTGTTGTTGTTCCAGTAGCTGAGCCCAAGCGCCGCCAGCCCCGCCAGGGTCGCCACCATGATGGTGGACATCGCCAGCCCGCGCAGTACGGCGGTGCGGCGCACGGCTTTCATGTCATGCGACACCCAGTCGCGTTCAGCGAAGATCACCTTGCGCAACAGATCATGCAGGAAAAAGCTTTTCCCGGCCCCGGACATGAACGCAGGCGAGAATCCACCGCCCCCCGCGTTCTGCGCCATCGCCCCCAGCACCTGATCTATCGGGGTGCCTTCCTGCGTGCCGGAGGTAAAGTAGAACCCGCGCAGAATCGCATTCGTCTTGTAGCGTGTCGGTTCAAACACCCGGCGCAGGAAATCGGCCACGCTGTCGCGCAGCAGGGCCATCTGACCCGGCAGACCAAAGATCGCAATCCGGCTGACGCCATCGGGCTCTTCCGACAGGCGGTCGATCACTTCGTCCGACAGGCGGCCCACCAGACGGTCGTATTCCTGCCCGACCTGCTGCCATGTCTCGGCCTTGCGGTCCTTGGTCTGGAACGTCGCGCCCCAGACCAGCTTGCGCCGGTTCAGGTTGAAACTGGCGAAAAACTCGCGGAAGCCCGAAATCAGATCGGCCTTGGTGAACAGCACGTAAACCGGGAAGTCGATCTTCAGCTGTTCATGAATCTCTGCCAGCCGCAGCCGCACCGTTTCGGCATTCCGGGCCAGGGACTCTTCGGTCGCATTCATCATGTCTTCGACGGAAAAGGCCAGGACTACCCCGTTGATCGGCTGGTTCGGGCGGCTTTTCTTCAGCAGATCAAGGAAAGCGTTCCAGCTGGCCTCATCCGCGCCCTTGTCGCTGTCCTGCGTGGTATAGCGCCCCGCAGTATCGATCAGGATCGCGTCTTCGGCAAACCACCAGTCGCAATAGCGCGTGCCGCCGAACCCTTCGACAACCCCGCCATCGTTCTTGGCCAAAGGAAATTCGATGCCTGAATTCTTCAGCGCCGTTGTCTTGCCCGCACCCGGAGGACCGATGATGATGTACCATGGCAGGTCATACAGAAACGTCTTGCCGCCCGATTTCTTCAACGTGGTCAGTGCGCCCGTCATCCGTTCGGCCAGCACTTTGCCATCGCCGACGGGTTCCGCGAGCAGGACCGCCTCCAGCTCTGCCGCCTTTTTGCGCCGCCTGCGCCATTTGATGAACCACACCAGCATGAAAATGCCGACGATCACGCCGATCACGGTGGCCCGCAGCCAGACCGTCCCCAGAATGTCGATCCCGGTCATCGGGCCGCCGAACCAGATTGCCGCCAGAAATGCGACGAACCCGATGATATAGAACGGCACCAGCATCCAGGTGCGGAACTTGACCCGTTTCAGGATGCGCCAGACCAACCCAAAGAGGTTCAAAACGTGCCCTCCTTCGCCAGAAGGATTTCCACGCGGCGGTTCAGGGCCCTGCCTTCGTCCGTTGCATTGTCGCCGATGGGATCAGCCTCACCCTTGCCTTCGACCGTGATCCGGTCCGGTGCCGTCAGGGTTGCAGCGATCACGTCGCGCACGCCTTCGGCACGGGCCAGCGACAGATCGTCATTGGTCTTGAACTGCCCGCGCCCGGACATCTGCACATTGTCGGTAAAGCCCAGAATGCGGATCGGGCCGGCTTCGGAATTCAGCATGGTGGCGATTTCCCCCGCCAGTGCGGCGAACTCGGGTTTGACCGAGGCCTTGCCGGAATCGAACAAAAGCAGGTTGCTGACCCGCACAAATATGTAATCGCCCTTGGTGCCGACCGAGAGGCTGCCATCATCCAGCCGCTCCTGCAGGGCTGCACTGATCCGGTCCAGCTGTGTGGTATCCACCGGCGCCACGAATGCCTCGATCACCGGGGCACTGCGCAGCAGGGTGATGGCCGCCGTGTTGGGGTGCATCAGGTTCAACGCCTGCGTCACCTGCCCGCCATCGCGCGCCAGCAGCGTGCTCAGACCGGCATAGGTGCCCACAACCGCCGCAAGCGCCAGTGCCGCCACCGCCCAGATCGGCACCCCGCCAAACTTGCGCCGTCCGCCCATGGGTACGGCCGTCCAGGCGACCGACACATCCTCGTCCGGGCGGGGTTTCACGCGGCGCAGGGTTTCGTAAATAGCGGCCCGGATGCGCGCCAGTTCGACCGACCCGTTCGGAGCCGTGCGGTACTGGCCCTCAAAGCCCAACGACAGGCAGGTCAGCATCAGTTCCAGCAATTGAAACCGCTGCCCCGGCGCCTGCATGGCCTTTTCCGCCTCCATGAAGAAACCCACGCCCGAATTGCGCTGCTGGAAAAAGCGCGCGACCATCGAATATTGCTCCCACACACCGCGATCCGACCCTGGCAGGTTCTGGACGATGTCGTCTGCCGTGCCGCACAGCACATACTTGCCAACCTGCGCCTCGTGCGGGTCGCATCCGGATGCCACGGCGTTGCGTTCAAACACGTCAATCTCGCGCGTGACGTGATCCATCAGGGGCATCGCCTGCATTTCGACCAGTCCCGTGCGCAGGCGGCCAAACAGGATCAGCAGGTTTGCCGCAGCCGCAACCAACGGGTTCGACGATCCACCCTTGCCAAGCCCCGACGCGCGCAGGGCAGCATCCAGACTGATGCGGGGTTGCTGCATCTGCTGTGGGGCCTGCGGGCGCTGCGACGGCATTTGCGGGAAAAAACCTTCGGGCGCGCCGGGGGCCTGCCCGATGGCACTGGGCGCACCATAGGCGGGTGGGGCCTGATAGCCGGGCGTCGGCGCGGGCTGCTGGTAGGGTTGTTGATAGGGTGGCTGATAAGGTTGTGGGGCTGGTGGCTGATAAGGGGGCTGTGCGGGCAGCGACCCGCCCAGCCAGGTGTTCCCGCCCTGGGGTGGCGCGCCATAGGGCTGCTGCGGGGCAGGGCCTGTCGGCTGAAATCCACCGGGTTGTCCGACGCCGGGCGGGGCAGCCGGGCGTGGCTGAACGGGCAAAGCCCCGCCGATCACCGTGCGGTCGCCTTCTGCGGGTTGGCCGATCCCGGACGCAGGCCGCTGCGGCTGCGCACCGAACCCCGGCAGCGCACCCCCGAAAACCGTCTTGTCCTTGTCGTTGCCGCTCATCAGGCTTTCTCCGGTATCGCCCACAGCTCCAGCTTAAGCTCCGGCCAGTCACCCGCAAAGTGCATCCCGATGGCGGGTGCCGTCGAGAATTCTGGCCAGAGCGGGGTCTTCTTGTCGAGCAGGAAATACACGTTCGTGGACACGACCCGGATTTGCCGGGGCGGGTTGGGCAAATGCATCAGCGAAATGCCCGGCAGGTTGTTCTTCACAATTTCGCTCATCCGGGTGTTCGGGCCGACCTTGCACAACTGCGGGAACTGCGCCTGCACCTGGCCAAGCGGCTTGGCTGATTCCACCTCGACCACGAATGTCGCCTCACGGAACAGGTTCCGGTCGGCCACTTCGGCAATATACGAGTTCTGCCGCACCTGCCGCAGGTCCAGCCGCACGGCCCGGCCCAGATCGCGGGCAAGAAAGCGCTGGATATCCTGCACCACGGGCGTGAACGTCGCCTTGTGGTCGGCATGGTCATACGGCGGATAACTCCGCGCCATGCGCTCGCCCGCATCGAAACTCGCCAACTCGCCCGCGAGACCCACCAGCGCCTCGTACAGCCGTTCGGGATGCACGGCGCGCATCGTGGACAGATGGCGCAGCCGGCTGATTTCGCGGTTCAGCACCATCAGCATCAGGTAATCGCCCGCCTGCATCCCGCCCATCGTGGGATCGGCCGCATAGCGCGCAAGGCTGCTCAGCTTTGCCTCGATCCAGCCCACCACGCGCGACAGAAAGCCCAGCGTCACAGGGTGCACCGCCAGGATCAGCGCCGGCGGCGGCATCGTATCGTCCAGCGAGATCACGCCATCGCGCACCTCGTTGATGCGCGCAATGCGGATGCACTGATAGCCGGGCTTGGCGGTCTGGCGGATGTCGAATTCCAGCCGGGGAAAGGCCACCTCGACCGGATGCTCCACCCGGCTGCCGCTTGCGTTGTCGGCGACCATGGACGACCCCAGCACAAAGCGCGTGGTGGCCGCATCCGCGCCAATGCCCACATCCTGCCCGTTCTGGCTGGGGTCAGGCAGGGTCAGCCAGACCGACAGCCCCTTGGCATCGGCAGACACCTCGATGGGCAGGGGCAGGGGGGCTGCGTTCGGCGCATCAAAAGGCGTGCCATCGGGCATGATCCCCACGGCCGACCGCAGGCCAAACTTGCCCTGCTGCGCCATATCGCGGTCCACCACCATATCGGCCATGCCCCAGGGATAGGGCGTGATGACATCGGTACGCGACTGGATCAGCTTTTCCATATAGCGGTCTGCCTGCTGCAGATGCTGCGGCTGAAGGAACAGACCTTCTTTCCAGGCAACTTTGCTAAACCAAGACATCGTTTTCCAATCCGTCCCCAGGGCCCGGCCCTGTGCCAAGCCCCCGCGCCATCACCGAAACCTTGGAACCTGGCTGCCGCCCGGTCAAGCCTTCGCCGATGCGCGCCGCATCAAAACTGCAAGCGCACCTGTCCTGTGACACCCCAGCTCTTCAACTGGTCACCAAACCGCGCGTCGGCGCGGACGGATGCATCCAGCTGACGCGCGGGGCCAATCTGCCCTGGATTCAGGATACGCACATAATTCAAACCGACCGACAATTCAGTGTAGGAACCAAGGTTCTCGTTAACCAGATCGTCAACTTGCAAACCACCGCCAAGGCCATCATCGTAATTGAAGACGGCGGTGGGGTCAGCCGCGAAGTCATTGTAATAGGTTGCGGTCACGAACTGCCGGAACAATGAATCGCCGCTTTCGCTGAACACCGTGCGCGCGACCGTTGCGCCGACAAAGCCGGTGCGGTTTTCAAAGTCTGCCACCTCCAGCGTATCGCCGTTGTCGAACTCGATGCTGTCTGTCTTGGTGCGGGTCCACGCGAACCCCAGCGTGGGAACCACGGCGATATTGCTGTCACCAATGGGAAAGCCATAGCTGGCCGAACCCGACATGGTTTGCGCATTGCTGGAAAACTTCTCGTCGGTGATACCAAGGGGCGAGCCGCCTGCGACCGCGGTGTTGGTGACGGTGAAATCGGTCCTCTCCAGCCGGTACTGCAAATCGAGCGCCAGCGGCCCGCGTGACGCGGTCATGTAAACCCCGCCGTAATATTGCAGAAAGTCCGCTCTGGTGTTGCTCGTCGTGATAGGGGGCGCGCCGGGAAGCCCCGTTGGCACCGTCACGGGTTGGTCAACCTTGCCGAAGTTTGCCCCGGCAATGCCGCCTGCGGCCAGATCCCAGCCGCGAACGAACCCGTTGAAACACGCGAAGTCACCGCCCAGTTGCGCGCCGGCAAAGCCGGCGCTGAGCGTGCTGTTGAACGTGGTCTCGCCGGGGGTGCCCGCCTCGGACGTGCTGTTGCCTGACGCATCCGCGCGCCCGCCAACCGCCCGCGCCCAGACGCCGGGACCACACGAGTCCGGGTCGTCATAGGCCAGGCCGCTGACAAAGGGGCTGGACGGGCGGTTGATGACCGACCCGATCAAGCTTTGCGTCAGGGTGATGTTCCCCGCCAGCGCCGTAATGCCAGGGTTCAGGAAGTTCTGCAGGATGATGTCGCCACCAGGAACAGGCTGAACCAGCGCGTAGACAAATTTGCCTCCCGGCACTGGCAGGCCCGTTACCGAGTTGATGTTAAAGGCGTTTGCAACCCCTTCATCGACGTTGATGATGATCAGATCGTCTACATCGACGCCGCCCGCCTCCAGCGCGTTGAAATCGATTCCGAAACTTCCGGTCAGAATGGCCCCCGCCCCCATCACGAGCATATCGGAACTGCCGACCGTACTGGGTGACACAGGGTTCAGATCGATATCGAATTGTAATGTGCCCGTGATGTTGGCGCTGCCATTGATGCGCAGCACATCCGTCGCAACATCCGTCGCGATGGTGTTCTGCGACAAGCTGATCGTACCGGATGATGTCACGGTCGATCCGAACGTCAGCGTGCCAGCGCCGGTAATCAGCCCGGTATTGACCATATCGCCGCTGAACATGGCGTCCGTTGCGTTGATGGTGCCAGCGTTGTTTGCCGGCCCGGCAATTGTGCCCTCGGTGTTAACCGTCGCGCCGCTTCTGTTCACCAGGTTGGCAGACGTGAAGGTCGAACCCAGCCCCACGTTCAGCGTCGCGCCCGACTGGTTGTCAAAGAAGTTGCTCACGCTGGCTGTCTCGGCCGCATCCACTGTGAAGACGCCGCCACTTTCGTTGATCACAAAGCCCGTGACCGCGCCATTGGCGTCCACGATCCCCGATGTAACCAGATTGCCCGCGATGGTTCCGTCCAGCAGAATGTCGCCGCCGTTGGTCACGTCACCGGTCAGGGTGGTGCCGGCATCGATGTTCAGATCGCCCGTGGTATTCGTCACGCCCGCCGTGGTGTTGGCATCGACATCAATCGTGCCGCCGTTGTTGGTGATCGGGCTGGTCCCGAATGTGCCGCCATTGGCGACCAGCGTTCCGCCCGTCCCGACCGACACCGCCCCGGCAATCGACGCCAGCGCATCATTGCGCAACGTGCCCGTGCCGCTGACCGTCGCCGTGCCCGAGACGGACCCGTTATTGTCGAACGTGCCGCCGGTGATCGTCGCATTCCCTGTCAGCACGCTGTCGTTTGTGAACAGCCCGGTCCCTGCAACCGTCACATCACCCGTCACCGTGGCGTCGTTGTCAAAAGTGCCCGTGCCGGAAACCGAGACATTCCCCGTGACGACGCTGTCGTTGTTGAAGGTCCCGCCGCTGACCGTCGTATTGCCGAGCACCGTGCCGCTGTTGGTGGTGATGCCCGCCTGATTGATCACGTTCCCGGTCAGGGTCATCAGCGCATCGATGTCCACCGTACCGGCGTTGTTGGTGATATTGGTGCTGGTATCGGCATTGATGTTCGCCGTGCCGGTCGCGTTGACCTGAATGCCGTTGAACGTGCCGCCATTGGCATTCACCACGCCGCCCGACGATACTGTCGTCAGCCCGCCGGCCGAACCGCCCACATTGTTGTTGAAGATCCCGCCGGTGACACCCGCGGTCAGGCTGATGCTGCTGTTGTTGTCGAACGTGCCGCCATCGACGACAACGGCACCGATGATGCCGCCATTGTTTGTCACCGTTGTGCCGCCGTTCTGCGTCACGTTGCCCGTCAGCGCCGCGCCGATCGTGGTGGTGCCGGTGTTGTGGGTGATGTTGCCAGTGGTCGCCGCCGTGATGTTGACCGTCCCGCCATCGTTGATGATACCGGCCGTGCTGTTGAACGTGCCACCTGCCGCGTTCAGCGTGCCTGTGGCCGCCACCGTCACATCGCCGTCAATCACCGCGGTGCCGGTGGTTGCAACCGTGCCGGATGCGCTGATATCGATGGTGCCCGTGACGCCGCCGTCAATGTTGGCCGTCCCGCCATTGTTGTCGATATTACCGTCAAGCGTTGCGGTTGCCGCGATGTTCAGCGTGCCCGCACGGTTGCGCACGTCGGTCTGCGTATCGGTGTTGATGTTGACGATGCCCGTTTGCCCCGCAGCCGTACCATTGATGATGCCAAAGGCCGCAACCGTGTTGAACACCCCGCCATTCGCGTTCAGCGTACCGCCCGTGACGGTGACCACGCCGTCGATATCGCCTGTCAGGTTGTTGTTGACCGTGCCGCCCGACAGCGCAACCGTGCCCGTGACCGATCCCGTGTTGGTCAGCACCCCGGTGCCGGACACCGTCACGTTGTCGTCGATGGTGCCATCATTGTCGACCGATCCGCCGCTGACGGTCACCGCCCCCGTCACCTGACCGCCCGTCGCAATCACCGTCGTGGTGCCTGCATTGTTCAGTGTACCGCTCAGGGTGCCGCCGGTGTTGACGTTCAGGGCGCCGCCATTCGCCGTGACATCGCCAGCCGAATTGCCGTTGTAGTTGACCGTGCCCAGTGTCAGGGTCAGCCCGCCATTGAAATCGCCGCCATTGCCATTCACGATCGCCCCGGCACCGTTCACCGTGGTCAGCCCGTCGATGTCGCCGTTGCCCGTGTTCGTCACCGTGCCGGCGGTCACATCGACCGTGCCCGTGATCTGCCCCGCCACGGTGGTGGTGGCTCCGTTATTCACCAGGTTTCCGCGCAAAATTCCAAGACCGCCTGCCGCGCCTGCCGCGCCCGGATCATTGACGTTCAGCAGCCCGCCATTCGCGGTCACGTTGCCGATGGAATCGCCGGTGTAGTTGACGGTGCCCAGCGTCAGCGTCAGATCGCCGTTGAAATCGCCGCCATTGGCGTTCACCACCGCCCCGGCCCCGTTCACCGTGGTCAGGCCCGTGATGTCGCCATCCGTCTGGTTGTTGAACTGACCACCGGTGACCGTCAGCGCGCCCGTGATGTCGCCATTGTTGGTCGTCGTACCGGCGGTATTGACGTAATCCGAATTTATCACTGTGCCCGTGCCGGTTTGCAGGCTGCCGCCCTGCAACTCGACCGATGTACCCGTTGCCGCTCCGGGATTGACATCGGCCGTGTCGTCCAGGATCAAGGTGCCTGTCGCGCCTGCCCCGCCATTGACGATGACGGTCTCGCCATTGGACATCGTGATCGGCGCATTGATTGTTGCGTCATTCGTCGCCCCGTTGACGTTGATCGCCAGCGATGTCGTCACATCCAGCGTATCCGTGGCGCCAGTGCGCTTGATCGTGTAGCCGTCGACGACAAAGGTGATCGAATTCGGACTGACAGTGGTTTTGATGTCCACCGTCCCCAAGGACACGCCGAAGGTGACATCAGAGCCATTCGTAAAAGCGATCCGCGGGTCGCTCGCTGCGGCGCCCACGAGCTGCCAGTTCGTTATGACCAGGTTCCAGGTGCCATCGCCGCCCTGAATGCCGTCCGCGCCGCTCGCGTCCCAGTTCAGGTTTTGTGCCTGCGCGCCGCCGGTTCCAAAAACCTGCGCGATAAGGCCAATGGCCATCGCGGTTGTGCGCATCAATGTGGCGCGGGTCGGTCTGAAAACGTCGTTTTGGTCAATTGCGGTCATTGCCGTAACTCCTCGTCAATCAAGTGAGCGAAACACGGCACGGCTAAATTTTCAACGGTGGCGAGAGGCTTAGACAAAATTTTGTCACAATTGATGCAAATTTCGCATGGTTTTCGCGGGCGGTTCGCGACAGTCACCACTGGTTGTTAAAAGCGCTCCGCGCGCAACACCTGCGCGTCCGTGACGCTGACTACGCCGATATGACGCGCGACCACTGTGAAGGCCGCGTCGAGCAGCCCCTCCAGCCGATCGGGCACAATCAGGCAGATCACCGCGACCATCCCGGCGCGGCCCACCTGCCCCTCGCGCGTCCATCGGCCCGATCGCCCAGATCCGCCCAGCACCGGCAGCACGGTAAAACCCGTGACGCCTGCGCGCGTCAATGCATCCGTCAACCGCGTTTCCATCGGGGCTTCGATGATGATTTCCACCCGCTTTGCCATATGGGTCTGCATGTCATCCTCCGCTCAGGGTGCTCGCCACGGCGACATAGGCCGGGATGCCAAGGGTCAGGTTGAAGGGGAACGTCACTCCCAGCGACAGCGTCAGCGAAATCGACGGATTCGCCTCGGGCAGGGCCACACGCATCGCGGCGGGCACGGCGATGTAACTTGCAGATGCGGCAAGCGTCATCATCAGCACGACGCCCCCGGTGGACAGTCCCAGCGCCAGCGCCATGCCAAGCCCAGCCAGCGCGCCGACAACCGGCATCACAATGCCGAACGCCACTGCGCCCGGCCCGATCGACCCGCGCGCACCCCGCAAACCCCGGCCCGCAACCAGCCCCATATCCAGCAGAAACAGACACAGAACGCCCTGGAATGGCGCCACAATGAAACTGTCGATCCGCGCCAGGCCGTCGGCTCCGGTGACCAGCCCGATCCCGAAAGACCCCACCAGCAGCACAATCGAGCCGTTCAGCAAAATCTCGCGCCACAAGTCTGCATCCATCCGGGTGCCACCCCCGCCGCGCGTCACCAGCCACAACGCCGAAACGATCGCCGGTGCCTCCATCGCCGCAGCGACCGCGACCATGTAGCCTTCCGCAGCAATTCCGCGGCCGTCCAATACCGAGGTCGCAGTGACGAACGTCACGATCGAGATGGATCCGTAATGCGCGGCCACGGCGGCCGCATCCAGCCGCGACAGGCCCGTCATGATACGCAGCATGGCAAACGCCACGAACGGCAATCCAAACGACAGCACGATCCCGCCAAGCAGTGCGGCAATCAGCCGCCCGTCCAGCCCATGGTTGGTCACGGCCACGCCGCCCTTGAACCCGATGGCGAACAACAGATAGATCGACAGCGCCTTGGCCGCAGCTTCGGGTACGGTCAGTTCTGACCGCGCGAGCGCCGCAAACAGGCCCAACGCGAACGACAGGATCATCGGTGACAGCAGGTTATCGGCTGCAAGTGAAACAATATCGCCCATACCATCCCCATGGTTCTTGCGGATTTAGCACGCGCCGCCCCGGCGTTGAAGATCAGACCGCCACAAATCCGCCCCGCGCCGGATCGTAATGTTCCAGCAACCCCTCGCCGGTGTCATTCCACAACCCGTGGATGGTCAGCGTCCCGTCCTCGACTGCAGCGCGCACAAAGGGGAAAGTCATCAGGTTTTCGAGGCTGACCAGCACCGCCTCTTTTTCCAGCGCGCGCAGCCGGTCGGCCTCGGGCAGGTGCACCACGCGGGCATAGCCGGGGCGCAGGATATCCATCCAGCGGCCCACAAAGCTCGACTTCGCCTCCAGCTCCGGCGCGTTGCCGCTGCACATGTCATGGCAGCCCTTGACCCCGCCGCAAGCGGAATGCCCCAGCACCACCAGATGCGCCACCCCCAGCGCCGTCACCCCGTATTCCACCGCCGCCGAGGTGCCGTGATACTCGCCGTCCGGGTTATAGGGCGGCACCAGATTGGCCACATTGCGATGGATGAAAAACTCGCCCTCATCGGCGCCGAAAATCGAGGTGACGTGCACACGGCTGTCACAGCACGAAATCACCATCGCGCGCGGATGCTGCCCGCTGCTGGCCAGACGGCGGTACCAGGCGCGGTTGTCCTGATAGGCGGTCGCCCGCCAGCCATGAAAACGCTGCACAAGATAGGCAGGAAGGGGGCGGGCTAGGTCCATGGTGCGCTCCTCGATGTCGCCCTTGCTTATGGCGAAGTTCCTGACAATTCGAGCGTTTTCTTTGCGCGCGCGCAACCAATTCTTCAGGATGGCTGCGCAAACTGCGCCGTGGGTGTCAGAAAACAGGTACGGGGTGTGCCATGACCAATGTGTTGGCTTTGGAGCCAAAGGAACGGCTGCGACAAGACGCTGAACCAATTGCCGCGATCTATCGCAGCCTTGGGGCGCAGGCGGGGGAACATGTCGTCGCGCGGGCGTTGGCGGAACTGGCGCATGTCGCGGCCGAGGTCGCCGGGCAAGTGCGCCTGCGCGATCTGGAACCACTGCCGCGCAACCTGCGCCGCTTGCAGCGTCTGGCGGAAAATATGGGGCTGGTCAGCCTCGCCCAGATCGCGCTGGACGCGCATATCTGCCTTGCCGCGGACGATGGTACCGCCTTTGCTGCCGTATGGGCGCGCCTGCAACGGGTGGCAGAGCGGTCGTTTGCCATGGGGCCGGAAAACGCGGACCGGATTGTCTGACTACAGCGCCAACGCCAACTTGCGCCCCTCGTGAAACGCATAGGGCGCCTGCCGGGGGGCCGCGCAATCACCTATGCGATGCACAGTCTTGCCTGCGAAGCTCTCCGGGAACGGATCGAACGCCACATTCGTCGTGGCCATCACCAGCGCCGATGCCGCGATCACCTGCTCGGCCCCCGTCAGCAGGCTGCGCAGCGTCGCCCCGTTGCCATGCCACCGCACGATCACATGTTCGGTCACGAACTGCGCCCCCGCCCGCGCCAGCCGGCCGCGCAGCGGCCCGTCGGCGGATGTGCGGGTGATCTCCTTGCCGACATAGGCGTCCGGCGTCACCACGATCACCTGCTTGCCCTGCTCGGCCAGATGCCAGGCGGTTCCCGCCCCGCGCCAGGTGCCGCCCTCGTCATACACGATCACCGCATGCCCCAGCCGCGCCGCGCGGCGCATCACGTCTTCCGGCGACCAGACCCCACCCGTCTCCAGCCCCGGCAGACGCGCCGCCCCCGGCAACCAGCGTTGCCGCGCCTCCGGATCGGGCAACGACCCGGTGGCCAGCACCACGACATCCGCCCCATGTGCTGCAATATCATGCTCATCCAGAAAGGCGTTCAGCCGCAGCGCGACGCCCAACTTGCCCAACTGCCGCTCATACCAAT
>JAYSSN010000404.1:0-2854 GCA_043720555.1 Rhodobacterales bacterium
GGCCTAGTTTGGCCGTGCCTCTGGCGGCGCCTTTACCTTGGCCCCCATGCGTCCTTCGCTGATCCAGCGTGCGGCCAGAACGAATGCGCCGGTCGCAAATTCGCGGCCGTGGGCGGCGATCATTTCCTCGCCGATCAGGGCAATGCGTTGAAAGAACGCATCTTTGCTTTTTTCGTCATCAGTCAGTTCGTCGGTCATGGCGTGGCCTTTCAGGATTTGAACATGCTATCGGGGAATTCGACCAGCGCAGCCGAGCCATCGGCTCCCGCCAGCGCCAGGTATGTTCCGCAACCGGACCACGCAATGGCGGTAATCCCCGCACCGGTATCTTCGCGGAGCAAGATCTCGGATGGCCGGCCAATTTCCGCCAGACTGAGAAGCCCGTTGGCATAGCCGACCGCCACCAGATTGCGTTTGGGGCACGTGGCCACCGCATCAATCAGCACCAGACCACTTTTGCCCGACATCACGTCGCGGTTGTCAGTCAGGTCCCATGCGGCCACCCGGAACGCACCTGCGGCGACCACGGTGCCCGTGGGCACACCGAACGCCACGCTGCGGACAGGGGCGGGGAAACTGGCATGGGTCTCAACCAGGTTGCTGACAGCGTCGATCACGCAAAAGCCACCGGCGTGCAGACACGATGCAAGCCAGGCACCATCCTGCCGCCATACCACCCCGACGGGCCGACCGGCCATGCCGGTGTGCAGCGGGGGCCGGTCCGGGTCGATGACCAACCAGCGTGTGACGCCTTCGTCATGCGCCACGGCCAGTGTTTGCCCGTCGGGTGAAAATGCCAGCGCCGTAACGGCGGCGGGCGCAATCAGTATCCGCTGGTTGTCGATATCGGCCGGGGTAAGGTACACATCAGCCCCGCAGGCAAAGGCCAGCATTGCGCCGTCGGGCGAGCAGGTCAGCGCGCTGATCGCAGCCGGGGCGCGGGCGGCCAGATGAGTGGCAATGCCGCCGGGGGTCAGGGTGTTGATCCGGCCCGTGCTTTTTGCAAAGGCGAAGTTTGTCGCCCCGTGCGGCACAACGGGCGTGCTGCGCCCGTCGGTAAAGTCGGCAGCTTTCAGCGGCGGAAAAGGTTTGTCGCGCGGCGCAATCGTCAGCCGGGCGGTATCGACTGCGCGCCGAATGCGCGCGTTCGGCGACGACTTGTCGGCGGTCGTTGCAAGGTGGACAGAGCCATCCGCGCACGCAAAGGCGACCGCAGAATTATTGGCGTTGAAGGTGATTTGCGCCGCCGGGGCGGGCAGTTGCCAGTCACGGGCGATCAGATCAAAAAGTTGCAGATGCGCGCGTTCGTCTTTCATCATGTTCCCCATGTGCAACTGCCCCAGCGCGGAATTTTTCCGCTCATGATTGGCAAAGTGCCGAAATGTCTGCGTTGATCCGGGCCATGAGGCCTTCCATCTTTTCGATCTCTTGTTCGGCCTCCCGCAGGGCGTGCCGCAGGATCGCATCTTCACGGTACAGCTCTTCCAGCTGCAGGCGGTCAGCGTCCGAGCCGCCACCCTGATGCAGATCGCGCTCGGCGCACATCACTTCGATCTCTTTGCCTGCCACACGCTGCCTGCGACTCAGCAGTTTCGATGTTTCCTGACTGGTCAGAATCACCAAAGCGACCCGCATTTTCTGCAGCTCGGCCATCTTGATCGAATTGTCTTCCGCATCAGCCACCTGACCACCCTTGTCGGATCAGTTTCAAGGTGGGCCCGAAAACCTGCGCCCACCTCCCTTTTAGGAAGTTTATCCACGGCTCAAAATTAAATCGCAAAATCGATGGCGGTGTCATGTTTCGTTACAGTTCGTATTCATTCGTTACACAGAAAGAAACTGTTTGGCCGTGTGAAAAATCCGGTCCTAGATTGGTCCATCGAACAAAACGACACCACCGGGCCTCATGTCCGGATCGGTTCAAGAACGAAGGAAGGGAGGCCTGCGTTGCGACTTGAGTTCACTCATCGTGAAGCAAATTCAACGTTTTGGATGGCTGCTGGCGACAATGACAGCGGTTCTCTGACCTTTGCCGACGATCATGCCCATACAACCTTCATCATGAAAGGTGAGCACCAATGGCGACTTTGACGTTGAATAAGATCACGTCGCAAAAAGGCATATCGGTTGCCGATGCGACCAAGAAAATCGCGGACCTGGGTTGGAATCCATCCTACGTCCAGGAAGCGATGACCTATCCGACAGACTACAAGATTACCAAGGCACCGCGCGATCCGATGAAGCAAGTGCTTCGTTCGTATTTCTCGATGCAGGAAGAAAAAGACAACCGCGTCTACGGCGCGCTGGACGCTGCGCTGCGGGGCGACATGTTCCGCAACGTGGAGCCGCGCTGGGTTGAATGGATGAAGCTGTTCCTGGCAATCATCCCCTTCCCGGAAATTTCGGCTGCACGCTCGATGGCCATGGTCAGCCGTCTGGCACCCGGAGAGGATCTGCGCACCGGCTTTACCATGCAGATGGTCGATGAATTCCGCCACTCCACCATTCAGATGAACCTGAAAAAGTGGTACATGGAAAACTACATCGATCCGGCTGGGTTTGACATCACCGAAGAAGCGTTCGGCAAGTGCTATGCCACCACCATCGGGCGTCAGTTCGGCGAGGGCTTCCTGACCGGCGATGCGATGACGGCGGCTTGCATGTATCTGACCGTTGTGGCCGAAACCGCGTTCACCAACACGCTGTTCGTGGCCATGCCGTCGGAAGCTGCCCGTAACGGCGACTATGCGCTGCCAACGGTGTTCCTGTCGGTGCAGTCGGACGAATCCCGGCATATCGGCAACGGCCACTCGTTGATGATGGCGGCGCTGAAAGAGCCTGAGAACCACCAGCT
>JAYSSN010000405.1:0-2854 GCA_043720555.1 Rhodobacterales bacterium
TCATAGCGATAGAGCGACGAGTTATCGATGACGATGCACCCCGCCGCCGCCGCGCGTGGCGCATAGATTTTCGTCGCCTCCGACCCGATGGCAAACAGCGCGATATCCCAGCCGGTGAAATCAAAGGTGTCCAGATCCTTGGTCTTCAGGGTCGCATCGCCAAAACTGATCTCGCTTCCCATGGATTTGCGCGACGCGAGCGCCACAATCTCATCCACCGGAAACTCGCGTTCAGCGAGGATATTCAGCATTTCGCGGCCCACATTCCCCGTGGCACCCGCAACGACGACCCGATAACCCATGGCAGTCTCTCTCTCGATTGGAACGCTGCCTGTTAGCGCAATGCGCGCACAGCATCAAGCCGGGCCGCAAAGGCCGCGTCATCCGCCGTTCCCCCCGGCCAGGCGAATGCCGGATAATACTCGCGGTCCAGCCAGTTCATGAACGCCGCCCGCAAGCCGGGGTCAAAGTCCAGCGTGTGTGGTGCGGCGAACGCGGCATTCAGCCCGGCCTGATCCTTGGCGTACAGCGCCACCCCCGGCAGCGCCCAGAACGCCCGTCCCACCACGACCACAGGCTTGTCACGGAATGTGGCCTGCAGCCCCATCGACGAATTCAGCGTCACGATCCCCCGCGATGCCGCAAGCTGCGCAAAACTGTCCGTCGCGTTATCCAGCACCACCCGCCCTGTCGCCAACAAAGGCACGATCAGGGGTTTCAGCGATTGTCTGGCGCTGGGATGCTCTTTCAGCCGCAGGTGCCACCCCTCGGGCAACGCCGCCGCCGCCTGCATCAACGCGGACAGAAACCCCGCCATCCCGCCGCACCAGCCCGCAAACAGCGTAACCTGACTGTCATCGGGCACCTGCAGCGGGCAGAACAGAAACGGCGCGTCTGGCAGTGCCTCTCCGCCTTGTGCCACATCGCTGCGCCGCGATGGCCGCGCGGTCAGCCCTGCCCCCATGGCGCGCCAGCCATCACCCGTGCGGCTGGCATCCCCCGCCGCCCAGTCTCGATAAAACGCAGGGTCTTGCGGCACCGCCCCTTCGGCATTCACCCCCGCCGGGTCCAGCGTGATCCGCCCCGGAAACGGTGCCAATTCGGCATACAGCGTCGCCGCGCCTGCATCCTTTGCCCCCGCCATGAATGCCATCCGCGATCCGGTCAGCCCGTTCCAGACCACAGCCACCCGATCGGGGTATTGCGCAAAATGCCGCCGCGCCCAGTTGTATTGCCCCCGGATCAGCTGCCGCTTCAGCCAGCGGCCAATGGTTCCCTGCGGCTGTCGCTTGGCCCGCGCCAGCGCCGCATTCACGCGCGCCGCAGTTTCGGGGTAATCGACGAACGACAGCGGGATGATCCGCAGCCGCCTGCCTCCGGCATCGGCCTTTGCAAGGGCTGCAAAGATCGCTTCCTTCCGGTCGTTATATTCGGCGGGGTATACGATCATGGGCCTTGGGTGGGTGTTGAGTGGGGGATGCCTTCGGCGAGGATATTTGGGCAGCGATGAAAGGGAAAGCGCAAAGCAGACCCGGGAAAAGTGGCGATCGGCTTTGCCGCCCGATGTGCGCAAAGTCGAGCTAGTCTGTCCGGTCCTGCGAAAACGCATAGATAGCCAGCCCCACTGCAATGAACCCGGCCAGAAACAGAAACACCGGCGTATACTGAGCAGTCGGCGCCAACCCGTCGCCTGCGGCGTGGATACGCCCGGTCACCAGCTGTACCAGTCCCGCTGCGCCGATGCCGAACAGGTTGATAAGCGTCACCCCCCGCCCCACCAGATGCGCGGGCAGGAACGCCCGGCCATGCGCCATGACGACCGGGAAGGTCGCGCCAAAAAAGCCGATCGTTGCAATGATCGTGACGGTCAGCCAGCCGCCGTCCATGGGTGCCAGCCACAAGGCCAGAAAACACGCCAGCACCACCAGATTGCCGCCGATGATCACGCCCTTGCGGGTGCCCAGCCAGCGGTCCATCGGGCCATAGGCAAAGTTTCCGGCGATCATCGCCAGCCCCATCACCAGCGTCACCATCCCGATCCGCGCCGCATCCGCGCCAAACACATCGGTGTAGTACGGCCCCACCCACAGCCCCCGCAGGCTCGCACCCGGCGCATAACAGGCCGCCATCATCAGCATGACCGGCCACAGCTGCGGGATGCGCAAAAGATCCAGCAGGTTGCCCTTTGGCCCCGGAGGCGGGCGTTCGGGGTCCTGCACCGTGAGCAGCACCGCCGCCGCCACGGCCAGCGTCAGCGCGCACATGCCCCACAGCGTGGCGCGCCAGCCGTACGCATCGATGGACCAGGCCAGCGGAACCGACGCTGCGATATTGCCCAGATTGCCGATGGCAATGATAAAGGCCGCAAGCGTGGCAAAGATCGCCGCAGGATAGATGCGCGCAAAGATGAAATAGCTGGCCATCAGCACCGGGGCACAACCGACCCCGATCAGCGCCATGGCGATCTTGATCTGCGCCGCACCGTCCGCCAGCGCAAAGACGCCCACCCCCACCCCGCCGATGGCATGCAATACGGCTGCCGTCCAGCGCGGGCCGACCCGGTCCAGTGCTGCGCCAATCGGGATTTGCATCAGCGCGAACGCCAGAAACCAATACCCCGATGCCGTGGCCAGATCATCGGCGGTTACACCCAGATCAGACTGCAGCACCGGGCTGAGCACCGCCAGAAACGCGCGATAGAACTGCGACAGGCAATACGCCAGCGTCAGGATGACGATCCCGGTCCGCATGCCCTAAGCGGCCTGTGGCATGATTGTGCGCTCGCGGATGGGCAGATGGATGATCGCGGAAAACGCGCCAACGCCGACGCCGATCCACCAGACCAGGGTGTAGT
>JAYSSN010000406.1:0-2851 GCA_043720555.1 Rhodobacterales bacterium
TCAGGCCGCAATGGTGGCTGGCTGACGGGCGGTTTTGCCTGGAACCACAAGCGATACCTGTCCAACGGCGGCGAAGCGGGCGTGCGGGCCATGGTCGCGGCCATGAACGGCACGGTGGATGCGGTGATCGGTGTCTGCGCGGCGCAGGGCATCGACGCCGATATCATGCCCACCGAAGAGCTGATGGTGGCGGTCGGCCCCGCCCAGATGGCGCGGATGCAGGCGGAAGTGGCGCAGCGGCGCGGCTGGGGGGAAGAGGCGCGGGTCAGTGCGATCGGGCCCGAGGTGCAGGACCGCGTGCTCATTCCCGGGGCTGTGGGAGCGATGGTCGTGCGGGGCGTGGCGCGGGTGCAACCGGCAAAGCTGGTGCAGGGTTTGGCTGCGGCGTGCGCGCGGGCGGGTGTGCGGATTGCAGAGGGAACCACGGTAACCTCGCTGGCCCCGGGGCGCGTCACGACGGACCGGGGGGTGGTCAGCGCCGGTGTGATCGTTCGCGCGACCGAAGGGTTTACAGCCGGTTTGCCGGGGTTGCGGCGGGACTGGCTGCCGCTGAATTCGGCGCAGATCGTGACGCAGGTTTTGCCGGACGAAGTCTGGGCAAAGATCGGCTGGCAGGGACATGAAATTCTTGGCGATTTCGCCAACGCATATTGTTATTGCCAGCGCACGCGCACAGGCCGGATTGCGGTGGGGGCGCGGGGCGTGCCGTACCGCTATGGCTCTGCCATCGACCGCAATGGCGCGCCGGATACCGAAACGATCCGGCGGCTGGTGGCGATATTGCACCGCCATTTCCCGGCGGCGATCGGGGCGACGATTGACCATGCGTGGTGCGGCGTGCTGGGGGTGCCGCGCGACTGGTGCGCTAGTGTCGGCTTTGACGCGGCCACGGGCATGGGCTTTGCGGGCGGCTATGTGGGTGTGGGTGTGTCGACCAGCAACCTTGCCGGGCGGACGCTGGCGGATCTGGTTTTGGCGCGCGAAACTGACCTGACACGGTTGCCATGGGTCAACCACACGGTACGGAAATGGGAGCCGGAGCCGCTGCGCTGGCTGGGCGTTCGCGGGATGTATGCCCTGCTCGATGCGGCGGACCGGGCCGAGGCGAGCGGCGCTGCCGGGCCGTCGCGGCTGGCAGGGTGGGCGGCGAAGATGATGGGACGGTAGCAGGCAGGCGGACGCACATGCGCCGCTCTACCCCCCAAGCAGCGCGTCAATCTCGGCCCGCGCGGGCATTGACGGCGCTGTGCCGGGGCGGGTCACGCTGATGCCGGCAGTGGCGCAGCCAAAGCGGACAGCGTCGACCACATCGCGGCCTTCGGACAGTGCAACCGCAAAGCCGCCGTTGAACGCATCCCCTGCCCCGGTGGTTTCGACCACCGGACCGGCAGAGATGACGGGGACATGGACGCTGCGCTGGCGGTCACGGTACAGCGCCCCGTTAGACCCAAGGGTGATGATGACTGCCCCCACGCCGCGATCCAGCAGGGCATCTGCCGCCCGTTCCGCATCGGCCACGGTTTGTACCGCGATGCCGGTCAGGGTTTCGGCTTCGGATTCGTTCGGTGTGACGTAGTCGCACAGCGCGAGCATGGCATCGCTCAGCGGTGCGGCCGGTGCGGGGTTCAGGATCGTCGTCACCCCGGCGGCGCGGGCGATTTCCAACGCGCGCCGGGCGGCGGGGATCGGTTGTTCCAGTTGCGTGACAAAGACGGACGCACTTTCGATCAGGGCCTTGCGGCCTTCCACATCCGCGATGGACACGCGGCCGGCGGCACCGGGTGCGACGATGATGGCGTTGTTGCCGGTCGCCTCCTCGATGAAGATATAGGCGGCCCCGGTATAGCTTTCAGTGTCTTCCGTCACCTCGGGGTGTACACCTGCGCGGGCCCAGGTGGCTTGCGCAATGTCGGCAAAGGCATCGCGCCCCAGCCGGGTGATGAAATGCACCTGCCCGCCGGCCATGGCGGCGGCAACGGACTGGTTTGATCCCTTGCCACCGGGGCCAAGAACAAACGAGTTGCCAAGGATGGTTTCGCCCATCTTCGGCTGACGTGCCGCGCGGTACGCCGTGTCAGCAACAAAGATGCCAAGAATGACGATCGGTTTCATCAATCAACCCTCCGGCGGGATCACGCCCTTGCGGAACATGAAGCAGCCGTAGAACCGCCGCTCGCCGGTCTGGATAACGGCATAAGCCTTCTTTGCCACCTCGTAAAACGCGAAGCGTTCGATGGACATCATCAGGCGCGGTTTGCCTTCGGCATGGTCGATCGCAGCCTGCACTTCGGCCTGCACGGGCGGCACGGTGCGGGGATCGCCGACGATTTCCATCCGTCCGGCAAAATCATCGACGAAGGTATCGAGCGGCAACACCGACAGCACCGCCTCGGCCGCCTGCCCGGCGGTCAGGTTGTCCATCCGCAACAGCGTGCCCAGTGTCGTTTGCCGCGCGATGCTGTCGGCGGGAAAGTTGGTGTCGCTGATGATCAGCATATCGCCGTGCCCCATGGCCCGCAGGCAGCTCAGCACGTCGGCATTCAGGCGGTTGTCGATGCCTTTCAGCATGGCGTTCTCCGGTTATGTCAGGCGCACGCCTGATGCCTTGTCAAAGATATGCACGGCGGACGCGATCGGTGAAAGGGTGATCGGATCGCCGGGCTGAATCGTCACGCGGTCCCGGAAGACAGCGGTGATTTCACGGCCTTCGACGCGGGTGACGACATGGGTTTCCGACCCGGTCGGTTCCACCACCGCAACCGTGCCGTTCAGGCCGCTGGTGCCAAGCGGCAGGTTTTCCGGCCGGATGCCGTAAATCACCTCGCGCCCCTCGGCCAGCCCGAGGCCGGGG
>JAYSSN010000407.1:0-2845 GCA_043720555.1 Rhodobacterales bacterium
CCCTACACCTTCAAGCCAGCCCAGAAAATGCTGGTGGATGAACGTGAGAAGAAAATCCGTCTGACGGAAAAAGAAACGAACATCCTGAAGTACCTGTACCGCGCGCAGGCCGTTGTGGTGGCACGTGACGTGCTGCTGCACGAGGTTTGGGGCTATAACGCAGGTGTGACGACCCATACGCTGGAAACCCATATCTACCGGTTGCGTCAGAAAATCGAACCGGATCCATCGAATGCACGCCTTTTGGTTACCGAAAGCGGCGGATACCGGCTGGTGGCGTAAGAGTCATATTGTTGCCAAAATCGTGCTCTATATACTAATGATAGAACCTTTTTTGGCAAAACAGCTTTTCCGCGAGTTCCCCTTGTCGTGTCGGGGTTATGGCACGACATCCTCCCTGTTGGACCTGGCCGGGCCGTGTGCCCGGTCTTTTTTTGCCCGGCGGCAAAGTGATACAGAACAAGGCTTTTTCCCCCTCGCTACTACTGGTAAACTGTAACGCGGAACGCCATATCATACCCATGGGCCAGTGCCCTGCAGGAGACGCCAGATGACACGGACCCGTTGGATTGCTGTTGCCGCACTTGGTGCTGCTGTTGCGGCCCAGCCCCTGCTTGCGCAGGAACTCGTATTCACCATATCAAACAACGCCGACGCGGCATTGACCGAACTTTACGCCTCACCCGCGAGCGCGGACAGCTGGGGGTCCGACATCATGGGCGGTCAGCAACTGGGCAGTGGCGAGGCGGCCGAGGTTGCCATCGGCGACAGTGCGGGGCAGTGCGACTATGACCTGCGCATGGTGTTCTCGGACGGCTCCACCCTGGAAGATGCATCGAACCTGTGTGACACGGCGGAAGTCACGATCGAATGACCCTGCGATAGCGAAATTCCAAGGCGCGCCCGGCTTTCATCTGCGGCGCGCTTTCGTTTGCGCCCCTTGCATCCGTCACCGCGCGCCGCTAGCCCTGTAGCCGGACAGGAGGTGCCGGATGTCCTTTACCCTTGCGACCTGGAACATCAATTCCGTCCGTCTGCGCGAAGCGCTGGTGGCCCGCCTGATGGCGGAGGAAGCGCCCGATATCCTGTGCCTGCAGGAATGCAAAAGCCCGGTCGAGCACATCCCGCTGGAGCAGTTCCACGCGCTTGGTTACCGCTACATGGTGGCGCGGGGGCAGAAGGGCTACAACGGCGTCGCGATCCTGTCCAAACGGCCGATCATGGACGCGGGCGATCGTGATTTCGCACAGCTGGGCCATGCGCGCCATGTGGCGGCACAGCTGGAAAACGGTGTGACGATCCACAACTTCTATGTTCCCGCCGGTGGCGATATCCCCGACCGCGCGGAAAATGTGAAGTTCGGCCAAAAGCTCGATTTCCTGACCGAGATGCGCGACTGGTGCCGTTGGGAAAAGCCCGACCGCGCCATTCTGGTGGGCGATCTGAACATTGCGCCCCGGCCTGACGACGTGTGGGACCACAAGGCGCTTTTGAAGATCGTCAGCCACACGCCGATCGAGGTAGAGCATTTCGGTGCGGTGATGGAGGCGGGGGGCTGGCAGGATGTGACCCGCGCCCATATCGCCGAGGGGCGGCTCTACAGCTGGTGGTCGTACCGCGCGGCGGACTGGGATATGGCCGACAAGGGGCGGCGGCTGGATCACATCTGGGCCACGCCGGACATCATGGGCGCGGCACATGGCAGCCGGATCCTGCGGCCCGTGCGGGGGTGGGAAGGGCCGTCGGACCATGCACCGGTGTTTGCGACGTTTGATTTGTAGGCAAAGTTACCGGCTGGATATTTCCGGGTATTTATCCATGATTTCAACGCAGAAAGAGCCTTTTCGCCGCGTCCGTCATTGATTGTGATGCATGGCCTGGGGAAGGTGAACCCCGACCCTACGTGTGGGCCCGCGCGCCGAAAATCGCACTGCCGACGCGGATGTGCGTGGCGCCGTGGGCGATTGCTGCCTCAAAGTCGCTGCTCATGCCCATCGACAGACCTGCAAGACCATTGCGTGCGGCCATCGCGGCCAGCACGGCGAAATGCGGGGTGGAATCGGCGCCGTCGGGCGGGATGCACATCAGGCCCCGCACCGGCAGGTCGAGCCCGCAGCAGCTGGCCAGAAACGCGTCCAGTTCATCAGGCGGCACGCCCGCCTTTTGCGGCTCTGCCCCCGTGTTCACCTGCACGAAAAGCGGCGGACACCGGCCCCGGTCCTGCGCCAGACGGGCCAGCTTGTCGGCCAGTGACGCGCGGTCCACCGAATGGATCGCATCGAACAGCTCGACAGCCAGCTTTGCCTTGTTGGTCTGCAACGGGCCGATCATGTGGACCTGCACACCGGCGAACCGCGCGCGCAGGGCGTGCCATTTGGTGGCCGCCTCTTGCACGTAATTTTCACCGTAGGCCCGGTGGCCTGCGTCCAGCACGGCCACCACCCGGTCGAACGGTTGCAGCTTGCTGACCGCGATCAGCGTCACGTCACCCGGCGCACGCCCGGCGGCCTGCGTTGCTGCGTTGACCCGCGCCTGAATGTCGGAAAGTCCCATACCCCCCCCATGCCACAGAATGGCGGCCCCGAAAATGAAAAAAAGGGCGGACCAAGGCCCGCCCGACACTGGTTAACCCGGCAAGCAGAGTGTCAGGGCGATGCCAATGTCAAACGCCGAGTCGTTTCTGATGCGTTCCGCGACATAACCGGCCTTCACTGTGGCAGAAACCGCCCAACCCGACGGTCTTCTTCATGAAATGCAAAAGGGCGGGCACAAGGCCCGCCCTTCGCAAGATACCGAAGTATCAGATCAGAAGGACATCGAGATCCCGAGATCGAACGCGGAGTCG
>JAYSSN010000408.1:0-7224 GCA_043720555.1 Rhodobacterales bacterium
CACGCTGTTGCCCGCGACCGCCGCCATCATCGGGGAAAAGACGCTGACCGCGGCCCCGGTGACGGTTGGCAGTCAGGTGTCGTTCCTGATTACCGCAACCAATGCCGGCAACGTCACCCTGACCGGCGTTGGCGTGTCGAGTGATCGGCTGCGCCGCGCGGATGGCACCTTCCTGACACCGGCCAGCGGCCCCGTCTTCAACGGCTCCAGCGCCGGATCGCCCGCAGGGCAGCTTTTGCCGGGCGAGATGGCAAGCTATGCGCTGACCTATCGCCTGACACAGGCCGATATTGATGCAGGCGGAATTTCCAACAGCGCCATTGTGCGCGGCGTGCCGCCGTCCGGGTTGCCGATCACCGATATCACCGATGATGGCGACGACGCCGATGGCAACACGTTGGATGATGCCACGGTTCTGACCATTCCCGCCGCCCCCGCCATGACGATGGTCAAGCGCCTCGCCCCCGGGGCCGACCCGACGTTCAGTACCGTGGGGCAGATGCTGAACTATGAATTCGTGGTGCGCAACTCCGGCAATGTGACGCTGATCGATCAGATTGTCATCACTGATCCGCTGATCCAGACCGCAGGCGGTGCCATCACCTGCCCGGCCCCGCCACTGGCACCGGCGGCGACGCTGACCTGCACAGGCAGCTATGCGGTGACCCAGGCCGATCTGGATGCCGGCGAGGTGGTGAATACGGCGACGTCCAGTGACGGCACCGCAACCTCGCCCTCGGCGACCGCGACTGTGCCCGCCCTGCAAGAGCCCGCGCTGACAACCGTCAAACAGGCGCGCCCGATCGCGCCCCGCGATTTCGTGGTGGGGGCGGTCATTACCTATACCTACACCGTGACAAACAGCGGCAACGTAACCATCACCGATCCGATCAGCATCGCCGACAACCGGATTGCTGCGGCGAACCTGACATGCCCCGCCCTGCCACCGCGGGGCCTGCGTCCGCTTGGCACGCTGGGCTGCACGGGAACCTATGTGGTCACGGCCACGGATGTGAACCTTGGGTCCGTCACCAACCTGGCATCTGCCACCGATGGCACCACGACCAGTCCGCTGGTATCGGAAACCGTGCCAGATGCCGCGACCCCTTCGCTGACCACAACGAAAGAGGCCGATGCGGGTGCTGTGTTTGCCGCCGTGGGCGATCAGATCGGCTATACCTATACCGTCACCAACACCGGGACACGGGCCTTTGTGAATGCGGTCACGATCAGCGATGACCGTATTCCCGGTCCGGTCATCTGTTTCATGCCGAACCCGCCGGCCGATCCTGACTTCCGCGCCGGTGAAACGATCAGTTGCACTGCCACCTACACCGTCACGCAAGACGACCTGGATGCCGGTGAAGTCGTCAATCAGGCGTTCTCGCAAACCAGCTTCGGGTCACCCGCACAAACGGTCAACTCGCCCGCGGTAGCCGAAACCGTGGCCGCCACCCGCGCGCCGGCCCTGACGTTGACCAAAGCGGTCGCGCCAAACCCGGTGACGGCGGTGGGTGATACGCTGACCTATACGTTCACGGTGGAAAACACCGGCAACCAGACGGTGCGTGGCATCACCGTGACTGATGCACTTTTACCGGGCCTGACCTGCACCTTGGCTGAGTTGCTGCCCACGACATCGCAGACCTGCACCGACAGCAGCTATGTCGTCACCCAGGCCGATATTGACCGGGGCAGGCTGGTCAACACCGCGACAGTCGCTGGCCGCTCGCCACAGGGCGAGGCCGTCATGAACACAGCCTCGGTCACCGCGGACATGCCGGCAAGCGCGCCTGCGCTGGTGCTGACAAAAACCGCCATTCCATCGCCGTTTGGCGCGGTTGGATCGGCCCTGACCTACCGTTTTGCGGTTGAAAATACCGGGAATACAACCCTCAGGAATGTCGTGGTGACAGACCCCGCAGATCGCTTGTTCCGTTGCGCGATTGCCGCGATTGCCCCCGCCACCACCGATCAGACCTGCGCCCTGACAACCACTGTCACCCAAGCCCAGGTTGATGCGGGCAGCATAGAAAACACCGCGACGGCGGCGGGCACTGACCCGTTCGGCACCCCGGCCACCGATAGCGATACCATCACCACCACAGGGCCGCCGGCGGCCCCCGCGCTGGAGGTAACAAAGATTGCCCTGCCATCGGCGATCACCGTGGGCAGCCCCCTGCGGTATGAACTGCGCGTGGAAAACACCGGCAACGTCTCGCTGACGGGCGTTGCGCCCGCCGATACCATGACGCGCCTGACCGGGGCCGCGACGGCCCTTGATGCGCCCTTTACCCTGGCATCCGGCGACACCGATGCTGACGGACAACTGGACGTGGCCGAAATATGGGTGTTCACCGCCCGGCACACGCTGGTGCAGGATGATATTGATGCGGGCGGGCTGTCAAACACCGCCACCGTATCGGCGGCGGGCGTGCGCGGCGGCAATGCCAGCGATGTGTCCGACAACGGCATTGATGACGACGGCAACACGGTGAATGACCCGACGGTGTTCACCATCGCTCCCGGCCCGGCACTGACCGCGACCAAGGTGGTGTCAGCGCAGGATGGCGTGGCGGCGGGCGACAGCATCACCTTCACCATCACGGCGCTGAATTCCGGTAACGTCACCATCACCGATCCGTCCATCACCGATACCCTGACCCGCGCCGATGGCCCGCCGCTGGCAGCCACCACGGTTCCCGTGAGCGTACCCAACCCCCTGCCACCAGGGGCCGAGGCGAGCTGGGCCGTGACCTATACGCTGCTGCAGGCCGATATTGACGCGGGTGGCATTCGCAACACAGCCACCGTCGGCGCCATCGATCAGGGCGGCGCTCCGGTCACCGACGTGTCGGCCGATGGTGACAACGGCGATGGCAACATCACCGACGATCCGACCGAGGTTCTGATCCCCAACGCGCCCGGAATCGAGGCGATCAAGACCCTGGTCAGCGTTGGCAATGCGGCGGGCGAAGCGGCGTTGTTCACGGTCGAGGTCGAAAACACCGGCAACACGACGCTGACGGCGGTCACCGTGACCGATGCAATGACGCGATTTGGCGGTGATCCGGTCGGGCCGGTGGCAGTTGCATTGCAAGGCAGCAGCCTCGGGTCGGTTGAAGGCACGCTGTTGCCGGGCGAGATCGCCACCTACACCGTCACCTACACGCTGGTGCAGGATGATGTGGATGCCGCCGGTCTTGAAAATCAGGCGACCGCCAGCGGCCAACCCCCGGCGGGCGGCCCGGTGACCGATCTGTCCGATGACACCGGTGGTGCAGGCGAGGATGATCCGACCGTGGCCCCGATTGATCAGGTGTCATCACTGGAGGTACGGAAAACCGCCGGTGCTGTCAGCTCGGTCTTCCCGACAGTTGACCGTGTGACCTTTACCATTGCCGTGCAGAATACCGGCCTGATCACGCAAACTGCCCTGCGGGTGAGCGATGATCTGGCGGCCTACCTTGCCCCCGCGACGCTGCTGTCTGCGAGCTATCCGGTGCAAACCACGGTGGCAGGATTTGGCGCGGGCACTGCGAATGTGGCCTACAACGGTGCGTCCAACACCGAATTGCTGGCAGGCAATGCGCGGCTTGGTCCCGGCGCCACGGGCACCATCACCGTGACGCTGACCTATTCCACGGCCAATGGACAGCCGGGCGGCAGCAACATCGCCGGCGCACGCAGCACGCAAAGCACCGCCACCACTCCGTCCAACCCCGTCACCGTGACGCGCCCGGACAGCGATGGCGACGGTGTGCCGGATGATCTGGAAGGCACCGGCGACCGCGATGGCGACGGCATCCCGAATGATCAGGACTATGATCCGACCGGGTATTTCTACTGCGAAGACAACGGCCGGATCCTGACCGGCGGGTCCATCAGCGTTGTGCGGATCGGCGGCGGTACCGCTGCCATCAACATCGTCAACAACGGGGCGAACGGTCAGTATCAGTTCTTTGTCACTGAAGCCGGCACCTATCAGTTGCAAATCACCTATCCGCCGGGCACCGGCCCGTCGCTGACCCTCGGCTCGTCCGGAGCACTGGATGTCGGGGCGCTGCTGCCGGCCAATCCTGCGGTCATCGGTTCGTCGCAGGTGGGGGCAACCGGACTACTGGCCGATTTCAGCGCAGGCGCAAACCCGTGGTTCACGACCTTCGTGATTGATGAGGGTGATCCGTTTGTTCTCAACAACAACATCCCGGTGGCGGCGTGTTTCGGCCCTGTTGCCGATGTCGCCGCGACCAAGGTGGCGGATCGCGAGACGGCAGTTCTGGGCGAGACGATCAATTACACCCTCACCTTTGCGAACAGCACCGCGCGGCTGTACCTTGGCGCGTCCTTTGTTGACAGGCTGCCAGCGGGGCTGGCCTATGTGCCGGGTTCAGGGCAGGTAAGTGGCGTGGCAACCGAGCCCGCGATTGACGGCCAGCGCCTGACATGGGGCCCGCGCGATGTGGTGGGCGCCGAAACCGTGACGGTGCGCTTTGCCGCGCGGGTGACCAGCCGCGCCGGTCCGGGCGATCGGGTGAACCTTGCCGTGATGGTTGGCGCAAACGGGGCCGAAGTTTCAAACGTGGCCACAGCGACCGTGCGCGTTGTGCCCGAAGCGGTGTTTGATTGCAGCGATGTGATCGGCAAGGTGTTTGACGACATCAACCGCAATGGCGTGCAAGACCCCTATGATCCGCGCGCGGCGATCACCGATCAGGACATCTTCATTGATAAATACGGCAAACTTGCCTCGCCCGAGACCGAGGTGTTCGCAGGCGAACCCGGCGTTCCCGGCGTGCGCATTGCCACGGTGAATGGCCTGCTGATAACGACCGATGAGTATGGCCGCTTCCATGTGCCCTGTGCGGCGCTTCCGGCCGACACGGGATCGAACTTCACACTGAAACTCGACACCCGCACGCTGCCAGTGGGCTATGCGCTGACCACGGAAAACCCGCGCACCTTGCGGCTGACCTCCGGCAAGGTGGCGAAGATGAACTTTGGCGTGGCGCTGACCGAATTTGTCGATATCGGGCTGACGGCCCGGGCCTTTGTTACCGGCACGGCGCAACCGGGGCAGGCGTTGGTGGATGGTGTCAAGGCTCTGATCGCACGGATTGCCGACACACCGTCAACCCTGCGCCTGACCTACCTGCTGGCAGGCGCCGAAGATCGCGCCGGTGCGGTTGCCCGCCTGCGTGCCACCGAAGACCTGATCCGCCGGATCTGGCGCGGTGTGGGCCGCTATGACCTGCAAATCGACAAATCAGTGAAACAGGAGTGAGGGAGGGATGCGGATGACCAGAACACCCCTGCGCCTGTTCGCCACGGTGTCGGCCCTTGCCCTTGGCACGACGGCCGTTGCCCAGGACGGCTTTTCCATTGTCATCGGCGATGAACGTATTGCCGGGGATGCCGGTGTCGCCGCCGCCGTGCAGCAGGCCCGGCCCCCGTTCCGCTCCACCGCCGATGTGACGGTGGTGGTCGATGGCCTTGGCGTCATCCCACGCCTTGATCTGGAGATCGTGAAGGCGTCTGCTGTCAGGGTCACGGTGCAAAGTCGGCTGAACTATCCCGCATGGGTCACGCGGGCCGAAGTGTTGCTCTACGATCAGCTTGCCGCAGGCGATGCCCGGCTGCTGCGCACGGTGCCGATTGACGCCAATGGCACCGCCACACTGGCCTTGCCTGCGGATGCCGAAGGGCTGGTCGTGGTGCACCGCGTGTATGACAGCGCCGGGCGCTATGATGAAACGGTGCCCGTCTCTGTCAACCGCGCCAATGCGGCACTGGAGGAAGACGGCACCAGCAACGGCGCCCGCCGCCGTATCCCGGTGCAGGGCGGCGCGGTGACAGTGCGCGGGCAGGGTCTTGCCCCCGGTGCCACGATCAGCGCCTTTGGCGAAACCATCCGCCCCGACGTGCAGGGCGATTTCGTGCTGCAACGCATCCTGCCACCCGGTGACCGCCTGTTGCCGATCCGGGTGACTGGCGGCGGTGAAAGCATCAGCCTGGACCCCGTCATCACAATCCCGCGATCCGAATGGTTCGCCATCGCTACCGGCGATCTGACCGTCGGCCGCGTGCTGTCGGGCGCAGACCGGGGCGAGACCTTTACCCGCGGGCGGCTGGCGTTCTACACCACGGGCAACACTGCCACCGGCTGGACCATCACCTCGTCTGCTGACACCGCTGAGGCGGAACTGCGCGATCTGTTCCGTGATTTTGACCGAAAGGATCCGCTCAGCGTGCTGGACCGGCTTGATCCCGAACTCGCCTATCCGACCTATGGCGACGATTCCACGCTGGTGCAGGACGCGCCGACCGATGGCAAATTCTACTTCCGCGCCGAACGGGACGGCTCGTACGTGTTGTGGGGCAATTACACGGGCGAATCGCGCGGTGGCGAATACCTGCGCAATGAACGCACGCTTTACGGCTTTCAGGGTGTCTACCGCACCCCCGATCAGACCACGCGGGGTGAGCCGCAGGCCAGCGTCACCGCCTACGCCGCCCAACCCGATCAGTTGCCGGGGCGTGAGGTGTTTCTGGGCACCGGCGGCTCGGTCTATTTCCTGCAACGGGCCGATATCAGTGTCGGATCCGACACCATCATGGTCGAAATCCGCGATCCCGATACGGGCCGCGTCATCGAACAGCGCCGCCTGGTCGAAGGCCGCGATTACCGTATCAACCATCTGCAGGGGGTGGTCATCCTGTCGGCACCGCTGTCAGGTTTCACGGGCGGCGGCACTGTCACGCCGCCAGCCGGATCGCGGCCCCAGACGCGGCTGGTCGTGGCCTACGAATACACGCCCGTGGCGACCGACATTGATGGCTTTGCCTACGGCGGGCGCATCGAGGCGTGGGTGACCGATGATCTGCGCTTTGGCGTGACAGGTATGGTCGAACAGACCGATATCGCCGATCAGACCGCCTACGGCGTCGATGTGCGCTACATGATCGGCACCAGCAGCTTTGTGGCGCTTGAGGCCGCCCGGACCGAAGGCCCCGGTTTCGGCCAGACCTTCAGCGCCGATGGTGGCCTGATCGTTGTCAGCGAAGGCGGCGGCGGTGGCACCGGTGCTGCGTACCGCTTCAACACCGGGATTGATTTTGCCGATCTGGGTCTGTCCACCACAGGATCGCTCAGCGCCTATGCCGAACGCCGCATCGCGGGGTTTTCCACGCTGGATCACAGCGTCACCGACGATGAACGGCTGA
>JAYSSN010000409.1:0-7220 GCA_043720555.1 Rhodobacterales bacterium
GCAACCTCTTGCGGAACGTCCGCCGAAACCGGGCGCAGATCATCGGGCGATCTTTCTGCAATGATCGCCCCCAGCCGGTCCAGCGGCCGCAAGGCCAGCGTCACGGCAAACCAAACGATCGCCGTCACTCCGAAGATCATCGCCGCCAGTCGTAATGCGGACCGCAACATGATCGCCGTCGCCAGCGCAGCACGGGCCCGGGTGGATTCCGCGACTGTGACCGAGAAGGCAATCGAACTTTCTCCGGTTGAAACTTCGCGCATCAGTGTCGCCGATCGGATGCCGACCGTTCCATACTGGCCGTCAGAAAAAGCCACCCCGCCCGGTGGAGCCGGGACAACAGGCAGATCGTCATACCCGGTGAGGAAGATGCCGACTGGGCCATCGACCCGATAGAACACCTTGTCCTGTGCGGTGGAGGTCAGCATTTCCAGCGAGGAATATGGGATGTCGACTTCAAGCACTCCTGTCTCATCCACGGTCACCCGTTCAGCAATTGCCAGCGCCGAGCCGACAAGCACACGATCCGACACGTCTTGTGCGGTGCGCAGAGCTTCCTGCCAGGTATCGATCAGCGCAAGAATCCCGATCATGGCGGTTGCAAGAAACAGCCAGAGTAACAAGCGTCGGCGCAGGGAATAGGGCGTCATTACCGCTCGGGAGCCTTTTCCAGCAGATAGCCGATGCCGCGGACTGTGCGCAAACCAATGCCAAACGGCACGATCCGCCGGCGCAGACGCGAGGCGTATTGCTCAATCGCATTGTCTGACAGCATATCGTCAATCGAGGTCAGCGATTGAACAATTGACTCTTTTGGCACCACTTTTCCGGCGCGGGTCAGCAGCAATTCCAGTAATGCCCGTTCGCGCGGCGGCAGGTCAAGTGGCTGATCTGCGGCGAAAAACTGCCGGGTGGTCAAATCAAGCGTCAGGCTGCCCAGCGCAACCGTGGCCGACCGCAAGCCCACCTGACGGCGCAGAAGCGACCTTACCCGCGCCTCAAACTCGCGCACATCGAACGGTTTGGCCATGTAATCATCGGCGCCAAGATCAAGCCCACGCACCCGGTCTTCCGCCGCACCCCGAGCGGTCAGTATCATCACTGCCGCCCGATTGCCGCGCGCGCGCATGGCGCGCAGCACCGAAAGCCCGTCCATCTGTGGAATGTTAAGATCAAGGATAACCAGATCGAACTGCTCCACCGCCGCCAGCGCTTCGGCAGTGGCGCCATCATGCACACAATCCACCGCATAGCCCGACGTGGTCAAAAGAGTCATTAACGCCTCTGCCAAGGGCCGATCATCTTCAACCACCATCAAACGCATCGGGTGCCTCCCCGAGTGCAGGCTAGGCTGAAAGCCTGCGATTGTGAACCACGCTTGCATCGGGCAAACTGAAGGGATGCGCAGAGTGCTTGGTCCGATCCTGTTCTGTATCGCCTTTCCTGGGCCTGTTTTGGGCGAGGTGGTAATCTTTCCTTCGCCCGACCGCACCGCAACGTCCGAATTGGTGATCTACTCCACCTTGGATGTTCGGTTGGCAGCACCACTGGTATTTGCGTTTCAGGATGGTCACCCCGATGTGTCGGTGCGCTATGAAGATTTGCTGGCGGACAAAATCGCTGACCGTGTGATTTCCGAAACGGTCGCAGGCAAGCCAACAGCAGATTTCGTGTTTTCCTCGGCGATGGACATGCAGATCAAACTTGCCAACGACGGCTACGCCCAAGCCGTGTCGGTGGCCGCCGCACGCGACTGGCCCGCCTGGGCCAACTGGCAAGACACTGCTTTTGCGCTGACCTTCGAACCAGCAGTTCTGGTTTATCATAAGCCCAGCTTCCCGGATGGTCCGCCTCAATCGAGGCTAGAGTTGATGAAATGGCTGCGCCATGCCCCCGCCGACATGCACGGCAAGACCGGCACTTATGACATTGAACGGTCGGCGGTCGGCTATCTGTTCTTGGCCCGTGATGCCGAACATTTCCCCGACGTCTGGTCGCTCTTGCACACGATGGCAGTGGCAGGGTTGCAGACCTTTCCGACCAGTCAGGATATCATCGACCGGGTGGTGGATGGCCGATTGGTGCTGGGATACAATATCCTGGGTTCTTACGCCGCCGAACAGGCGCGCGTGGCACCCGATCTGGGGTTGGTGTTGCTGCGCGATTTCACCGTGGTGATTTCCCGCGTGGCGCTGGTGCCACGCGCTGCACGCTCGCCCGAACTGGGAACTGCGTTTCTGGCCTTTTTGATGAGCAAAGACGGTCAGACCGTGCTGTCTGAAAAGCTGCGCCTGCCGGCTGTCAGCCTCGAGGTCTCGGGCGCCAACAGCGGCCACGCCATGCAGGCCGCCCTGGGCAATCAGTTGCGGCCGGTTTCGGTCAGTCCGGGGCTATTGGTCTATCTGGACCAAGCCAAACGACAGCAGATCCTCCGGCTATGGCGGTCGGCTTTGACGGTGGAATAGAGCTGTCAGCCAGTTGACAGGTTTGTGTGATGTAACTTTCCACAGGAATGGCACGAGGAGGTGCCGTCCGCAGAAATCGGCACGAAAATTCGTGCTTTGGGAGGAGACTCAGAATGAAACACACGCTTTTGGGCGCGGCACTTTTGGCTGCCTTGGCGGTTCCGGCCTTGGCGGGCGACTATATGATCATGGCTCCGGCGGCACCTGGTGGCGGCTGGGACAGCACGGCACGCTCGATGCAGGAGGTCTTGCAAGCCGAAGGCATCTCGTCCTCGGTCCAGGTGCAAAACGTCCCCGGCGCGGGTGGCACGGTCGGCCTTGCCCAATTCGCCTCGACCGCTTCGGGCGATCCTAGCCAACTGATCGTTGGCGGTTATGTGATGGTTGGCGCGATCCTGACCAATGAGTCGCCGGTATCGCTGGCCGATGTCACCCCGATTGCCCGCCTGACCGGCGAAGCCGTGGCAATCGCGGTTTCGGCATCCTCACCGATCCAGAACATCAACGAACTGGTTGAGATGATGAAAGCCGATCCGGGCGCTGTTTCCTGGGCGGGCGGTTCGGCGGGTGGGGTGGACCACATCACCGTCGGCCTGCTGGCCAAGGCGGCCGGAATAGATCCGACCAAGATCAATTATGTCGCCTTCTCGGGCGGCGGCGAGGCGCTGGCCGCGATCCTGGGCAACCAGGTGACGGTCGGCATTTCCGGCGTGGGCGAGTTTCTGCCGCAGGTTCAGGCAGGCTCCATGCGCATTCTGGCCGTCTCGACCGCCGAAAAATGGGCGGGCACCGATGCGCCGACGCTGATCGAATCCGGCTATGACGTCAGCGTGCAGAACTGGCGTATGGTTGCGGCGGCTCCGGGCCTGTCCGCTGAACAAAAGGCCGCAGTCACCGCCGATATCGACAAGATGGTGAATTCGGCTGGCTGGATAACCCTGTTGGAAACCAAGGGCTGGGCCAACACCTATCTGTCGGGCGCCGAGTTTGATGCGCAGCTGGCCAAGGAAATCGAGGCTACTACGGCGATTCTGAAAGACATCGGCCTGGTGAAATGACCGCTGACTATTCCACAACAAGGCGTCGCCCCGATGGGGCGGCGTTCTTCATCGCCGCAGGGCTGGCCACTTTGGGGGCTGTGCTGATCTGGCAGGGCTTGGCCATCCCCGACAAGGGCGGTTATGCCGGGGTGGGGTCGGGCGGTCTGCCGACATTCGTCGGTTTTGGCCTGCTTGTTCTGGCGCTTGGCCATGTGGTTACCGGGCTGCGCCACGGCAGACCCGCACAACCGCAGCCAAAGATCGGGCCGGTGCTGTGGATCATCGCCGGGTTGGCGTTGCAGTTGATCGTGCTGGGCCCCATGGGATTTGCCGTGGCCTCGGGACTGCTGTTCGCCTTCACCGCCGCGGGGTTTGGCAAGCGCAATCTGATGCTGACCCTGCCCATTGGCTTTGCGCTGTCGCTGCTGATCTACGGCGTCTTTGACCAGCTGCTGAAGCTGAATCTGCCGGCAGGGTTTCCGGAAACCCTGATCTTCGGGGTCTGACATGACCACATTCGATTTTCTGGTTCAGGGTCTTGCGGTTGCGATGGACCCGATGATCCTGTTCTACGCCTTGATCGGTGTCACCCTTGGCACCGCCGTGGGGGTGCTGCCCGGCATTGGCCCAGCGCTGACCGTGGCACTGCTGCTGCCGGTCACCTACGGGCTTGATCCGGCAGGCTCGCTGATCATGTTCGCGGGCATCTATTATGGCGGCATGTATGGTGGTTCGACCACCTCGATCCTGCTGAACACCCCCGGCGAGAGTGCGTCCATCGTCACGGCGCTTGAGGGCAACAAGATGGCCCGCGCCGGCCGCGGCGGCCCTGCCCTTGCCACCGCCGCGATCGGGTCGTTTGTGGCGGGCCTTTTGGCAACGCTGGCCCTTGCTTTTCTTGCCCCCTATGTCGTCAAGCTGGCACTTATCTTTGGTCCACGCGAATACTTCGCCCTGATGATGCTGGCCTTTGTCACCGTCTCGGCGGCCTTTGGTGACAGCGCCCTCAAGGGGCTGACTTCGCTGTTCATCGGCCTGGCGCTGGCTCTGGTCGGCATCGACCAGTTGACGGGCCAGGCCCGCCTGTCGTTCGGTGTCCCCGAATTGTTGGACGGCGTCGAAGTCACCACGCTGGCCGTAGCCCTGTTTGCCGTTGGCGAGGCGCTGTTTGTCGCCTCGCAGGGCATGCACACGCCGGACACCATCGAGGCGGTCAAAGGCCCGATCTGGATGACGCGCGCCGACTGGGCGCGGTCATGGAAGCCTTGGCTGCGCGGCACACTGATCGGCTTTCCCATTGGTGCGATGCCCGCAGGTGGGGCGGAAATTGGCACGCTGCTGTCCTACGCCGCCGAAAAACGCCTCGCCAAGAACCCCGAAGAGTTCGGCCATGGCGCGATCGAGGGCGTGGCAGGGCCAGAGGCCGCCAACAACGCCTCGGCCGCCGGAACCCTGGTGCCGCTGCTGACCCTGGGTCTGCCGACATCGGCCACCGCCGCTATTTTGTTGGCGGGGTTCCAGCAGTTCGGCCTGCAACCGGGACCGCTGCTCTTTGCCACCTCGCCCAAGCTGGTCTGGGGCCTGATTGCAAGTCTGCTGATCGCAAACGTCATGCTCTTGGTGCTGAACCTGCCGCTGATCCGGCTCTGGGTTAAGCTTCTGACCATCCCGCGCCATTGGCTTTATGCCGGGATATTGCTGTTTGCCACCCTTGGCACCATCGGCATGAACCCTTCACCGGTTGAATTGGGGATGCTTCTGATCTTCGGCATCATGGGCTTTGGAATGCGGCTTTACGGCTATCCGATTGCACCTGTAGTGGTAGGCCTGATCCTCGGCCCGATGGCCGAACAACAGTTGCGCCGGGCCTTGTCCATCGCACAGGGCGATTGGACGACGCTCGTTTCCACCCCGGTTTCGGCAGGCATTCTTTTGGTCGCCGCGGTGGCCTTTCTGGCCCCCTTGGCGATGCGTATGCGCGGCAAGGGGGCTGTTTTGGCGCAGATTGCCAGTGACGAGGGCTGATCGGGCCTGCGAACTCTGCTGGCGCCGAATAGGTTGGCACCGGAAACTTGATGACGGAAACGGTGTTCAACCAAGAACAGACGTTCGTGTCCGCCACTTGAGTATCCATGCTCCGGCCATCACGCCCTGAGAGTCGGGGGTTTGTTGGTTTTCCGACGATGGGTTGAAGGCTGAGAGCGTGGCTTCCGACGCCGTACGCGGACGCTTGAAATCGCTGCAGTCCGGGGTAAGGCAAGGCGGAATGATCCTGAGAGGCTGGCATTGATCGGGCCGGGGTCGGATAATCAGGTCGCACCGACGCATTGGAGCTTTGGTCAACTTGCCGCAATTGGCCAAAGCGCCCGTTGCCTGCATCGCCGGGCTCGGGCGATGAAACCCGGCTTCTGACCATCGCGCGAAAGATCCGCAACGCTCCCCTATCGCAATTGGACGCCTTCGACTGGCTCGACGACCCGAAGGCGCGGCTGCCGGTCAACAGCCGATCGGGACGCGCGTTGGTCAGGCTTTCCTGTACATGGTTGCCGGTCTGATAAGATTTCGCGTTACAGTGGTTGCTGTCGGAGCCATCCGCTGGGTCGAGGGGGCGGGGGCGATCTCTTCGGGAATTCGCTGGAAATCTGAACACGTGCGTCGGCACCGGCGCCGGTCCGACTTCACACCGGGCGCAAGCGCCCCATGAGGTCGCCATGCAGCGCGGGTGTGGCCGCGATCATCCCTGCCGTTTGAGGATGCGCGTGATTGAACCGCAACGCGGCCCCCAGCCGGTCGCTGACCACCGCACCCGCCCGCGTGGCGATCAGTGCGCCTGCGGCGATATCCCATTCCCAGGCATCTTTCAGCGTCAGCATGCCGTCATGACGCCCTTCCGCCACCAGACATATCCGATATGCGAGCGACGAGCGGAACGTGCGCCGCACCGGCGGTACGCCACCGGGCCAAAGCGCAGGGTCCAGGTTGTGACGGCTGGTCAGCAGGGTTGCACCGTCTTCTGACAGCCGGCCGCTCGGCCGAATGGGCTGGCCATCGCGCAGGGCGGGGGCGGTCAGGGATGCGGTGTACAGCCGGTCAAGCGCGGGCAGATAGACCACCCCTGCCGTCACCACCCCGCCTTCGACAATGGCCAGCGAGTGCGCAAAGGTATCTTCGCCTGCGATGAACGACCGGGTACCGTCGATCGGATCAATGATGAACACCCGGTCGCGCACCAGACGATCAGCGGTATCGGGGGTTTCCTCGGACAGCCAGCCATAGCCGGGGCGCGCGCCGCGCAGTCGATCCATCAGCATGTCGTTGACCGCAACATCGGCCTCGGTCACCGGGCTGCCGTTCTTGTCCCACACGAGCGGGTTGCGCTTCCAATAGCTGAGCGCGATTTTGCCTGCGTCCAGCGCGGCGTGGGTCAGCAGGTCAAGATCACGCGCCGGCAAGGGTCATCCCATCCACCAGCAGGCTGGGCACCCGGAAGGACAGATGCGCGCGGGCATCGTTGGCCGGGATGATCCGCAGCAGCATGTCGCGCAGATTGCCCGCGATGGTGCATTCATTGACCGGATGGCTGATCTGACCGTTCACCACCCAGAACCCGCTTGCCCCGCGCGAATAGTCGCCAGTTGTGGGGTTGATGGTAGAGCCGATCATGGATGTCACCAACAGCCCCGTGCCCATTTGTGCGATCAGGTCGCCACGGCTG
>JAYSSN010000410.1:0-2832 GCA_043720555.1 Rhodobacterales bacterium
TGGGTGATCTTCAATCTGCGCGACGATGTGACGTTTTCCGATGGCACCCCGATGACCGCCGACGATGTCGTCTTCAGCTTTGAAGTGTTGCGCACCAAGGGGCTGACCGATTTTCGGACCATCTTCAACCAGCAGGTGGACAAGGCCGAAGTGCTGGCCCCGTTGCAGGTAAAGTTCACCTTCATGCCGGACGTGCCATGGCGCGATCTGCCGCAAAGCGTGGGTGGCCTGCCGGTGTTTTCGCAGGCCGCGTATGAGTCGGGCAAGTATGATTTGTCCCAGGACACGCTCGAACCGCTGATCGGCACCGGGGCCTATATTCTGGACACCATGGAAACCGGCACGTCGCTGACTTACCGCCGCCGCGAGGATTACTGGGGCAACGACCATCCGCTGAACGTCGGCCAGCAGAATTTTGATCGTATCCGGCTTGAATACTACGGCGACTATTCCGCCGCGTTTGAAGGCTTCAAGGCCGGGAACTACACGTTCCGCAACGAAGCCTCGTCCAAGGAATGGGCCACCAGCTATAATTTCCCCAGCGTGCAAAGCGGGCAGGTCATCAAGGTTGAACTGCCAAACGGCAGCAAGGCCAGCGGGCAGAGCTTCATCTTCAACCTGCGCCGGGACAAGTTTCAGGACGTCCGCGTCCGCGAGGCGATCGGGCTGATGTTCAACTTTGAATGGGCCAACGCAACGCTGTTCTATGGGCTTTATGCCCGCATCGACAGTATCTGGGAAAACAGCTACCTCGAGCCGACCGGCGTACCCTCGCCCGAAGAGGCGGCTTTGCTGCAACCTCTGGTCGACGACGGACTGCTCGACCCGGCGATCCTGACCAGCGAACCGGTCGGGGCTTCGGTCTCGGGCGACCGCCAGCTTGATCGCGGCAACCTGCGGGCGGCCTCGGCCTTGCTCGATGCGGCGGGCTGGATGGTTGGCGATGACGGCAAGCGCCGCAATGCTGCGGGTCAGTTGCTGACGGTGGAACTGCTGAACGCCTCGCCCTCGTTTGACCGGGTCATTCTGCCTTATGTCGAAAACCTTGTTGCGCTTGGTGTAGATGCCAAGATGACCAGCGTCGATCAGGCGCAGTTTGAACTGCGCACCAGGCCCGAAGGCAAGTATGACTTCGACATGATCGTTCACAACGCCTTGGGAGACTACGTCAGTGGCTCGGACCTGAAGCAGTACTATGGGTCCGAAACGGCGGATGTTTCGGTGTTCAATGCCATGGGTCTGAAAAGCCCTGCGGTGGACCGGATGATCGACATCGTGATGGCCGCCGATACGAATGACAAACTGACCATCGCCACCAAGGCGCTTGACCGCGTGCTGCGGGCCGAACGCTTCTGGGTGCCGCAATGGTTCAAGGATGTTCACACCGTTGCCTATTACGACATGTTTGAACACCCCGCCGAACTGCCGCCCTATGCCTTGGGCGAGCTGAGCTTCTGGTGGTATGACACTGAAAAGGCCGACGCGCTGCGCGCTGCCGGCGTTTTGCAATAGGATCGGGCCAACCACCCTATGGGCGCCTATATCCTGCGACGACTGCTTTTGGTGATCCCGACGCTGCTCGGGATCATGATCATCAATTTCACCTTGACCCAGTACATGCCGGGCGGTCCGGTCGAACAGGCACTGGCCCGTCTGGAAGGCGAAGGTGATGCACTCAAGGGCATCGCGGGCGGTGGTGATCCCACCATGGATGATGGCGGCGCTGACAGCGGCTATATCGGCGCCCGCGGCCTGCCCCCTGATTTCATTGCCGAACTGGAGATCCAGTTCGGCTTTGCCCGCATCATTTGCGCGGATGGTTTTACCGGCACGCCGTCGGTCAAAGCCCCTGAATGCACCAAAGAGATGATCCCGGCCGTCGAGCGGTTCTTCATCATGATGGGCAACTACCTGACGTTCGATTTCGGGCAAAGCTATCAGCGCTCGATCGGCGTGCTGGAGCTGGTGTTGGAAAAGATGCCGGTGTCGATCACGCTGGGCCTGTGGTCCACGCTGATTGCCTATCTGATTTCCATCCCGCTGGGCATCCGCAAGGCGGTGCGCGATGGCTCGCGCTTCGACACCTGGACCAGCAGCATCATCATCGCGGCCTATTCCATTCCCAGCTTTCTGTTCGCCGTCATGCTGATGGTTGTGTTCGCCGGCGGGTCATATTTTCAATGGTTCCCCCTGCGCGGCCTGACGTCGGATAACTGGGCGACGCTGACGTGGTGGGGCAAGGCGACGGATTATCTGTGGCACATCGCCCTTCCGATTACCGCCACCACCATTGCATCCTTTGCCACCCTGACCCTGCTGACCAAGAACAGCTTTCTGGACGAGATCAAAAAGCAATACGTGATGACCGCCCGCGCCAAGGGCCTGCCCGAACGCCGGGTGCTGTATGGCCACGTGTTCCGCAATGCCATGCTGATCGTGATCGCGGGCTTTCCGGGCCTGTTCATCTCGGTGTTCTTTGGCGGCTCGCTGATCATCGAGACTATCTTTTCGCTCGACGGGCTGGGCCAGCTCGGCTTCAAATCTGCCGTGGAGCGGGACTATCCGGTGATCTTCGGCACGCTGTTTGCCTTTGGTGTACTGGGCCTGATCGTCGGCATCCTGTCCGACCTGATGTATGTCTGGGTCGATCCCCGCATCGACTTTGAACGGCGGGGATAGCACATGGCGCTCTCTCCCCTGAATGCGCGCCGCTGGCGCAACTTCCGCGCCAACAAGCGCGCCTTCTGGTCGCTGATGATCTTTTCGGTGCTCTACATCGTGTCGCTGGGGGCAGAACTGCTGGCCAACGAACGCCCGCTTGTGGTGCGGTAT
>JAYSSN010000411.1:0-7202 GCA_043720555.1 Rhodobacterales bacterium
GCTGGAAGAAACCGCCTTCTATGATCCGGCCAACTTTACCTACCCGGCCGGTGCCTATGCCTGCGAGGTCGAGGTGGACCCTGAAACGGGGCAGGTGACAGTGCTGGAATTTGCCGCAGCAGACGATTTCGGCAATGTCATCAACCCGATGATTGTTGAGGGTCAGGTGCATGGCGGCGTGGCCCAGGGGATCGGGCAGGCCTTGCTGGAAAACACGGTCTATGACGAGAACGGCCAGCTGCTGACGGGAAGCTACATGGATTACACCATGCCCCGGGCCGATGACTTGCCGTTCTACAAGGTTGACCATTCCTGCGCGACCCCCTGCACCCACAATCCACTGGGCGTAAAGGGCTGCGGCGAGGCCGGGGCGATCGGATCGCCGCCTGCGGTGGTGAACGCGGTGATCGACGCTTTGCACCGCGCGGGATTCAGCGGCATCACTCATATCGACATGCCGCTGAGCCCTGCACGGGTTTGGAGCGCGATGAACGCCTAAGCTACCCATCCCCTGCCCATGTCGGGCAGGGGCATCCTCAGGGAGAGAAAACATGCATAATTTCGACTTCGTGAAACCGGCGAGCATCGCGGATGCTGTGGTGGCGCTTGCATCTGCAGATGCGCAGGCACTGAGCGGCGGGCAAACCCTGCTGCCGACAATGAAACAGCGGCTGGCCGCGCCATCCAGACTGGTCAGCCTGACCGGCATACCGGGCCTGTGCGGTGTTGCGGTTGCGGCCGGGGTCATGACCATTGGCGGTGCCACCACCCATGCGCAGGTCAGCCGAGACGCGGCGGCGCAGTATCCCGCACTCGCGCATCTTGCCAGCATGATCGGCGATCCGGCGGTGCGCAATCGCGGCACCATCGGCGGGTCGCTTGCAAATAATGACCCCTCGGCCTGCTACCCCTCGGCGGCGCTGGCGTCAGGTGCGACCATCGTGACCAATCTGCGTGAAATCGCGGCGGATGATTTCTTTGTCGGTCTGTTCGAGACGGCGCTGGGCGAGGGCGAGATTATCACCGCCGTGCGTTTTCCGATCCCCGAGCGGGCGAATTATCAGAAATTTGTCCAACCCGCCTCGCGTTTCGCGCTGGTCGGCGTGTTTGTGGCCAAGTTTGCCAAGGATGCGCGCGTGGCAGTCACAGGTGCGTCCGAAAGTGGCGTATTCCGTTGGACCGAAGCAGAGGCGGCCTTGTCGGCAACCTACTCGGCACAAGCGTTGGCCGGATTGGCCGCATCGGATGCCGCACTGATCGCCGATCTGCACGGCACGCCGCGATACCGGGCAAACCTGATCAAGGTGATGACCGCAAGGGCGGTCGCCGCGTCCTGAGGTGCAACCCTGCTGACGGATCCGGGCCCCGCACGTTGCGGGGCCCTTTTTTAGATCACAAGGTGGACAGATCGCCGCGCAGATCAACCACTGTGACCCGCCCTACCCTGCCAAGATGGCCACGAATTGCGCGGATTTCGTCAGCTGATGCAAAACACAGCGCGGTCGACAGGCCATCGGCCAGCGCCGCGCTGTCGGCCTGAACGCTGACGGTGGCCCAACGCGGTTGCCTGCGGCGGGCGGGATCCAGAATATGCGCCGTCTGTTCGGTCAGCAGCATCGCACGGGGGCTGGAGGTGGCGAGCGCGTCACCGGTGATGTGCCGCGTGGCCAACAGGCCGAACTCGGGATCCTCGATCCCTATGCTCCACGGTCCGCCAATGGCCGCGTACTCGCCGATGTTAATCAGGCAGTTGTCAAACCCCTCCCGCGCCAGCAGGTCGCGGACCATATCTGTGGCATAGCCTTGCGCGATGCCGTTGAACGTCAGCGCCTGCCCCTTGTCCATTCGGACACCCTCTGGCGTAACCCGAACCCGGTCCAACCCGATCAGCAGCGCCGCTGCATCGGCATCACCGCCCGTTGCCAATGCCCGCCAAAGGGGCTGCACCGTCGGATCAAACAAACCTGCCGTGGCAAGATGGACACGGCGTGACAACTCCAGCACGGCCACAAGGTCCGGTGAAGGCAGGTCGACATGCCCCACGGCGTTCAACCTCGAGACCTCGGAGTCCGGCTGATACAGGCTGAACACGGCTTCGATCCGACGCAAGAGATTTTCGGCCCGGATCAGCGCTTTTGCCGCACCCGCCCCGGTCAGCGTGATGCTGGCATCCGCACCCATCGCCTGCCCCTGCCAACCCTGCGATTGCGCACCGGCCATTCCGGGCAGGGCCGCCGTCGCGGCAATCGCAATGAAACGCCGCCGGGTAATCATCGCGCGGCCACCGCGCGGGTGGTTTTCCGCGCCGCAAGGATCAGCGGCACACATTGCACGGGGTCATCGTGGATGGTGACACAATCCAGGCACTGAAAGCATTCGGCATAATCAATCTGCCCGGTCGCTTTGATCGCGCCATACTTGCACCGCACGCTGCACAGCTGGCACGGGCTGCCGCAATCGGGCCGCCGTGCAACCCAATCGCGGCCACGGACCAGCCCGCCAATCGCCATCACCGCACCTAGCGGGCAGACATACCGGCAAAACCCCTTGAACAGAAACATCCCCATGCCCAGCCAGATCGCGGCATAAGCGACGTAGTACCATTCGCGAACAAAAAACACGGTGATCGCCGTCTTGAACGGCTCAATCTCGACCGCCTTGTCGACGTGATCCGGGGCGACGAACACTGTCACAACCAAACCTGCCAGCAACAGGTATTTGACACCCTTCAAGCGTCGGTCCCATGTAGCCGAGGGTTCGATCTGCGGCAGGCGCAAAAGCTTGCCCAAGTGATGCGCAAATTCCTGCATCGCGCCGAAGGGGCAGAGCCAGCCACAGAACAGACCCCGGCCCCAAAGCACGAATCCAGCAACTGTGGCAGCCCAGATGACCAGCGAGAACGGATCGTACATCAAAAATCCGAAGCTGCCACTGTCCCAGACCGTGCGGATGACGCCAAGCACGGTAACAATCGATAACTGCCCTTGCCCCCACCAGCCGACAAACACCAGCACGATGGCGAGGATACCCAACCGGATCGGCGTATAGTGCGGCAGCGCCGCCAGCCGGTTCATCCCCGGACCGAGTGCCAGCAATAGTGCCGTCAGCCCCAGGGTCAGCGCGATCAGGTCAGCAGATCGGTTGAGCAATGCCTCGGCCCAGGCGGGCAGCGTTTTTACGGCGTCCGCGCGTTTGAAGAACCTTGCATCGGTCTGATGCTGCAGCGTGAAATGCGTGGCCCCTATTTCCGGCTGAAACTGACCATGTGATCGCACGGCCTGCACGCTCAGCTCCCAGCTTTGGGTAGGGTCGAATCCCAGCCTGCGGTCAGTGCGCAAGATCATCGCGCTACCCTGTGGCACACCGGGTGCGGTCTCGAACAACAGATCGGCATCGCGTAACGCCACCGGCAGGCCGTACTGTTCGGCCGAAAGACGGTCTGGCGACGTGTTGCGCACAAAATCGGATGACACGAGCCCGTGTCGGCCGACGTCAATGACCAGGATCGGCTCGTCAAATGTCGAGACGGACAGGAACCGTTGCAAATCCGCGAATGACTCGGGCGACAACACCGCTTTGGCGATAGACTTTGGACCAATATCCACCACCCAGAGATCAAGATAAACCTCATCTGGATCATCGGTCGCAATCGGATCGTCACGCTGCCAGACCGTTCCGGCAAATGCTGCGTCCAGTTCCCGGTTCAGCACCACTTTGTGCCCCGCGATGCCCTGCGCCACCAGATCGTCCCATGTCAGCTGCTCGTCACGATCCGGGTCGGGAAAGGTGGGTGGGCCGGATGCGACCCCTTGCATCTTTTCGCGCGCGACGGCCAGTGTCGCCGCCAGGATGCTTTCGTGCGCGATCCGGATGCTCGCGGTCGCCTTCGTCACCCCGTCCAGATAAACCAGATCAGTGCCGCCCCCGGCACCGCCATAGGGATTGCCCACGACCAAGGGCTGCGTGATGGACAGGCCGCGATATTGTTCGAAAAATTTGCGGAATGGCGCCTCGCCCAGACCTGATACAAAGATCGGCTCGTTGTGCGAAATCAGCTTCACGTCCAGAAAGCGGCCTTCCAGATCAAGGATCACCATGACGTTGATTGGCGCCCCGGAAAATCCTGGCAATGGGGCCAGCGGCTCGGTTTCGAACACATAGCCTGCCTCGGCGCCACCCGAGTTCAGCAACTGCCAGACGCCCTTGTCATTGACCGGACCGCCGAGCGAGTAAGGTGGCGCAACGAACGGATCGATCTGGTCACGGCTCAACGGTTCGGAAAGCGCAAGGGACGGTGCCAGTACCACCATCAGAACAGCAATCAAGGCAAGCAGCGCGCGCATCGGGTGATACTAGGGCGCGTGACACTGCAGCGACATAGGACGAAAGTCCAATCATCCCGTGACCCGATCCGCCTGTGCTGACGGCATGTCCGTATCCGGTGATACCTGACAAAAAAGGCGCATTCCTTGACCGCAGTCAAGGCCGCGATGCGCGACCCGAGGATTTTGCTGCTGTCGATGGCGGGGTTGCTATCGCTGTGGTTCGTTCTGGCCATCATCAAGAATGACCCGTCAGTTCTGCCAATGCCACAGTCCGTTGCGGCGATCATCTGGGCCGACGGTGTGAACGGCAGCCTGTTTCAGCGCATGTCAGCAACGTTGGCGCGCGTTGCTGCGGGTTTCTTCATCGCCATGTCTTTGGTGACAGCACTTGGGCTGGCACTTGGCCTGTCGGACCGGATCAACACATGGTTTGACCCATGGGTCGTCGTTTTCCTCAATCTGCCGACCCTCGTGGTGATCGTGCTGTGTTAGCTGTGGATCGGATTGAACGAGGTCGCGGTGATCGTCGCGGTGGCGCTGAACAAGACAGCCATGGTGCTTGTGACGGTACGCGAAGGTGCGCGGGCGTTCGAGCGGCCCCTGAACGATTTGGCACAGGTCTACCGGTTCACCCGGTGGCAGCGACTTCGGCACGTGATGGTCCCGCAGCTTGCGCCCTACCTTGCATCATCGGTCCGCAACGGCTTGACCGTGATCTGGAAAATCGTGCTGGTGGTCGAGTTTCTGGGGCGCAGCAACGGCGTCGGCTTTCAGATCCACCTGCATTTTCAACTGTTCGAGACCGGGTTTGTGATGGCCTGCGCGTTGAGTTTTGTCGCCGTGATGCGCGTGATCGAATATGGCCTGATCCAGCCTTGGGAACGGTCGGCCAACAGATGGCGTGTGGCGGTCCAGTAGACCGCAATCACCTCAGCCAGTCGGAATCAGATGCAGGTCGTGGTGGGGCCCCGTCGGCGCCGTCATGGCCGGCGAACCGAGTTGCCGCCGTCAATGATCTTCTGGATCAGCGCGGCGACTGCGACGTTAAGATCGGCGTCGCCATTGGCCTTGTCCGCGTTTTCATGCGCCGCAGCGGCATCTTTCAGCAGTCCGACAATTTCGGGTTCGGGCAGGATATCGCGGTCGTTCAGCGCGAGAAGCAACCCTTCCACGATTGTCAGGGCGGCAGTTCCAGCAACATCTTGCGGGTGGCGCATGTTCGTTTACCTTTCCACGAGAGCCATCCTCGAACGTGCGACATGGCAGCACATGGCAAGGCTCTCTTTGCCAATCTGACAGAAAACTCATAGGGTTTGCTAATCTCAAGCAGTATCGGGCCGATCTATCGCGGTTTAATTGGCCGAGCACAGCGAAACACCCCTGGACCGGGTCTGACATGATGGGGATGCCAATAGAAATTCTGAACAGCCCACTCGCACGCAAGCTGTCGGCCTTCGTCAGCTTGTCTGACAATGACCTGACGGTCCTGTCTGAACTTTATCGCCGCCGCCGAAAGTTTCCGGCCAGGCAAGACATGATCCATCAGGGTCAGAAGGATCATCCGGTATACATTCTGGCCGCAGGATGGGTTTGTTCCTACAAACTGATGCACAACGGCAAACGTCAGATTGTCAATTTCCAGATACCCGGCGATTTTCTGGGGCTGCGGTCGACCCTGTTCCGAACCTCGGATCACAATGTCGAGCCGATCACCCGGGTCGAGGCATCCGAGGTTCTGACCGAAGATCTGCTCGATGCCTTTTCAAAGACGCCCCGGCTTGCCACGGCTATCCTGTGGGCTGCATCGCGCGACGAGGCGATGGTGGTCGAACATCTTGTGGGGCTTGGCCGTCGCACCGCTGTCGAACGGACGGCGCACCTGTTTCTTGAATTTGGCGCGCGGCTTGCGCTGGTCGGAATGGGTGACAATACCGGCTATGCGTGCCCGCTGTCGCAATACATGCTCGCCGATGCGCTGGGTTTGAGCGCGGTCCATGTGAACCGCGTATTGCGCCAAATGCGCGCCGCGGGGCTGATGACATTCCAACGAGGCAAAGTCGGATTTGACGACTTTGACGCGCTGGTTGACCTTGCCCAGTTCGACCGCGCCTATCTTGATCATGACGGCCCCTTGCTGCGCTGAGGCGGCCGCAACACGTCGGTCGATGGCGATGCATGCATCGTCGGATGCGCGCTGATCTGCGCGCCCCCGTATGATCTTCGCCGGTGAGGCGGTTTCCGCCGGGGCCAACCGTCAATGTACTGCCGACCATGACGATCCCGGACTGCGAGCAACGCCTGATGCTGCCGCTCTGGCCTTCCTGTCGGCTTGACGGTCCGCCCCGGGTACGGGTGCCCGTTCCGCGCAGGGCCTGATCCGGCAAAAAGCAGAAGTGCCGCACAGCCCGGACACCAGTGTGCCCGGGCTGCCGACGGGTGGATGGCCAGCCGAAAGGCATCGCCATCCAATTACTAGGTACTGAAATCAACGGTGTCGCGGCATTGGATCCGCCGCGACTGAAATAACGATCGTGGTCCAGATCACCGGCCACGGAATTCTTTCTTCAGGCGCCAGCCAAGGATCTTTGCGTTGCTCGGTGACGAAACCATTTCCGAGAACTCCGCGGCACCTTCCGACGTGCGGACTCCAGGACTACGGCATGACAGCGCTCGCCAGATTGTCAGGTGTCCATCTGGCCGAAGCCCGCCACGCAACCTGCGGCGCGGCCTTGACGGGCCGCTTGGCAGGCGCCCCCCCGGTCCGAATCACAGCGCGTGCGGTCGGCCGGGCCCGGGTCACCGGTTTGCCCGTCCCGATCACCACGTAGACATCTGCCACCGCCTGCTCAATTCCGATGTCGCGCAGTAGATGCGGTC
>JAYSSN010000412.1:0-7187 GCA_043720555.1 Rhodobacterales bacterium
TTTGCGCGGCGTCAAAGGGGTTGGGCCGCGGCTGTGCCGAGGCGCTGGCCGCGGCCGGGGTTGACCTTGTGCTGAACGCGCGGGGCGCCGAGGCGCTGGAGGCAGCGGCGGCGGCGATCCGGGCCGCGCACGGCGTGCAGGTGACAGCGGTGTCGGGCGATATCACGACCGAAGCAGGCCGTGCGGCGGTGCTCGCCGAGGGGCCGTTCGATATTCTGGTGACCAATGCAGGCGGGCCGCCGCCGGGCCTGTGGTCGGACTGGTCGCGTGACGATTTCATCCGGGCAATCGACGCCAACATGCTGACGCCGATTGCGTTGATGCAGGCGTGTTTGCCGGGGATGATGGCAAACGGCTGGGGACGGGTGGTCAATATCACGTCGCAGTCGGTCAAGGCGCCTGTGCCGCAATTGGGGCTGTCCAATGCCGCGCGCACCGGACTGACGGGGTTTGTTGCGGGCACGGCGCGGCAGGTCGCGCCGCAGGGCGTGACGATCAACAACCTGTTGCCGGGCATTCATGCGACCGACCGCGCCGATGCGTTGGACGCAGGCGTGATGAAAGCGACGGGCATGACGATGGATCAGGCGCGGGCGGACCGCGCGGCGACCATCCCCGCGCGGCGCTATGGCAAGCCGGCCGAGTTTGGCGCGGCCTGCGCATTCCTTTGCAGCCAGCATGCGGGGTTCATCGTGGGGCAGAACATCCTGCTGGACGGCGGGGCGACGAACGCAACCCTGTGAGGGGTCTTGCCGTGTTCAGCGACGCCTGATACCCCAAATTCCGATGAATTTAGTCAGGTGAGCGCGTGGACAGCGGCCCCAGAGTGCAGGCGCAACACCTGACCCGCCGTCTGGGCGGACGGGTGGTCGTGGATGACGTGTCGCTGTCGCTGGCGGCGGGGCAGGTGACCTGCCTGCTGGGGCCTTCGGGCTGTGGCAAGACCACGACGCTGCGAATGATCGCGGGGGTCGAGCGGCCGGATGCGGGGCGCATCCTGATTGACGGGCTTGACGTGACGGGCACACCGCCAGAGGCGCGGGGGGTTGGATTGATGTTTCAGGATTTTGCGCTGTTTCCGCATCTGACGGTGGCGCAAAATGTGGCATTCGGGCTGTCAGGAGACAAGGTATCCCGGGTGAGGCGTGCAGCAGAACTACTTGAAAAGGTGAATCTTTCTGGGTTCGGGGTCAAGCATCCGCATGAGCTGTCGGGGGGCGAGCAGCAGCGGGTGGCACTGGCCCGCGCGTTGGCGCCGCGCCCGCGTGTGATGCTGATGGACGAGCCGTTTTCCGGGCTGGACAACCGGCTGCGCGATGGCATCCGTGATGCAACGCTGGCAATCCTGAAGGACGAGGGCACGGCGGTGCTGCTGGTGACACATGAGCCGGACGAGGCGATGCGCATGGCCGACGACATTGCCCTGATGCGGGGCGGGCAGATCGTGCAGCAGGGCGCGCCCTACAACGTCTATAACGTGCCGGTGGACAAGGCTGCAGCCGCATTTTTTAGTGATATCAATGTAATACGCGGCGTTGTTCATGGTGCGCTGACGGCCACGCCGTTCGGCGATTTTCTGACACCGGGCCATACGGATGGCACACCCGTCGAGATCATCATCCGGCCCCAGCACCTGAAGATCGACTTTGACCGGGGCGGCCGCGGGCCGAACCCGACACCGGCGGACGGCACACCCGCGCGGGGCAGGGTGACGCGGTCGCGGTACATGGGGCGCGAAAGCCTGGTCGATTTTGCGATGGACTTTGAAGGGGCGGTGCTGACGGCATCCGTGCCGGGGGTTTTCTTGCCCAAACCGGGAACGGTGCTGTGGCTGATGATCCGGCGGGACCGTTGTTTCGTATTTGCCGACAAAGGTTTGTAGCGCTGCCCGTTTGGGTGATGCGGCCACGGCAGACCTTGTGTTGAGTGGCGTGTCCAGGCGACGTGTCGCGCCAAGGACCGGGTGCCGGCGTCGGCCCGCGTCATGCGCTGTCGTCGGCAATCGATCAGATATCCCCTTTTTTTTGGGTTCACCAATTTCCGGGGTCCGAAAGCCGACCCGACTATGCCTCGATCCCGGTGTCTGTGGCGCTGCTGGCCGGGTCTTTGTCAGTGTATATCGGCGTCAGATTCGAGATCGAATCACAACTTGTCGAAAATTCACGTGTCCCTGCGGCGGTCGACAGTGGTGATGGCCACGGTAGCGCTGTTAGCCCCCTATGGCCGCAATCGCAGATACATCCGTGCCAATCCTTGTGTCTGGCGCGCCTGATGCCGTGGTGCGGCCTGTCAACGATGATGTGATCGGCGGTTTCGGCCTCGATCGGTCCGAAACCGGCGTGCTGGTGATCGCCGTGGCCGATGGCGGTGTCGCCGATGTCTGTGGTCTGGTGCCGGGAGATGTGCTGTCCACAATCGAGGGCAAGGCAATCGTGCCGCCGATCTGTTTTTCGCTGGGGTGCCGGTGCAGGGGACGGGTGGATTTGCGCAGGAGCATGAACGCACCGCCGCTACGTCGGGCTGACCTGCGCGCGGTAGTCGGCGAGAGTGCGGCCCGGCTCCAGCGGGTAGGGTTCACCCGTCGGCATCAGGGCCACGATCCGGTCCACGCGGAAGCTGCGGAAATCACGGCGGGCCTCGCAGAAGGCGGCCAGTGTCCAGACGCGGCCCCAGAACTCCAGTTGCAACGGGCGGATGTCGCGGTGGGATTCGCGCCCGTCGGGGTCGATATAGGTGATGGTCAGCCGTTCGTGGGCGCGGATCGCGGCGCGGATCAGGGGCAGGTGGGGGGCCGCTCGGGCCGCCTCGCCGCCGGAAAAGACAAAAAGTTCATCCTCGCCGGGTTGGGTGGTGACCGGGCTGACGGTGGCGATCTTGCTGGCAAGGCCGCGCGCGGCGCGGGCAAGACCGGGATCGGCGCCATCGGCCACCAGCCGCACGCCCAGACGCAAGGCCTCCAGCTCCTCGGATGTCAGGATCATGGGGGGTAGCGTGATCGGCGCACGCAGAATGTAGCCGACGCCGCGTTCGCCCTCGACCGGCAGGCCGGACGACATGAGCGTCGCCATATCGCGCCAGATGGTGCGGACCGACACCTCCAGCCGGTCCGCCATTTCGGACGCACGGTGCAGCCGCCCGTCGCGCAGGATCTGGATCAGGTCGAACAGGCGGTCAGTGCGGCGCATGGAGTGACCGTGCAGGGCTGGCAGGCTGGCGTCAATTGCCGATCAGTCGAATGAACGCAACTGACATATAGCTGTCAGCTATGTGGTCGATTGTGGGTGTTTGCGTCGAAAGATATGGCCATGGGGCTGTGATCCCCGCCAGCACGGGTCTAAGTGATACGGTATGAGGCCCCGGGCGGCCTGACATGGATAGGAGAAGACGCGATGCAAATGGGACCCTGGCAAATTCTGGTCATCGGCATTGTGGTGCTGGTGCTGTTCGGACGCGGTAAAATCTCGAACCTGATGGGCGAGGTGGGCAAGGGGATCACGTCGTTCAAAAAGGGCGTGAAGGAAGGTACCGACGAGATCGAGGCGGCCAGCGACACCACCGTGCGTGACGTGACGCCCGCGGACAAAGACAAGGTCTGATGCCGTAAGCGGGGGGCATTGACCTATGGGCGGGATCGGCTGGACCGAACTGGTAATGATTGGCGTGGTCGCCCTGATCGTGATCGGGCCGAAGGACCTGCCCGAGATGTTTCGGACGCTGGGCCGCTTTACGGCCAAGATCCGGTCGATGGGGCGTGAGTTTCAGCGGGCGATGGACGCGGCCGCGACCGAATCCGGCGTCAAGGATGTGGCAAAGGATCTGAAATCCGCCACCTCGGCGCAATCGCTGGGCCTGACTGCCGTCAAAGAGGCGGCGGCCAAGTTTGAAAAATGGGATCCGCTGAAGAATGCGGCGCGTCCCACGACGCCGGTTGCGAAACCGGTTGTGGCAGAGCCGGTGATCGCTGCCCCAGCGCCAATTGCGGCACCTGTGGCCGAAACCGGCAGACCGATGGGGCCTGCAACCCAGGCTTTGGCAGCCCAGAAGGCCGCCAAGCAGGCGATCGCCCGGGAGGCGGCCGAAAAGATGCGGGCGGTTACGGCCCCTGCCGAGGCCATGCCCAGCCCACCCCCGGAGAAGAAACCCCGCGCCCCACGCAAGAAGGCAGCACGCTGATGGCCGACAAGATCGACGACAGTTCGGCCCCGCTGATCGAGCATCTGGCCGAACTGCGCACCCGCATCCTGTACGCGATGGGCGCGTTCATCGCGTGTTTCATCATCGGCTATGTGATCTGGCAGCCGATCTTTTCGTTCCTCGCGCGGCCGATGTGCGCCGTGCTGGCAGACCGGGGCCAGGAATGTCAGCTGATCCTGGTGAAGATGCAGGAGGGGTTCTTTGTCGCCATCCGGATTGCGATGTGGGGTGGCTTCATCATGGCGTTTCCGATCATCGCCTATCAGTTGTGGCGGTTTGTGGCGCCGGGGCTTTACCGCTCTGAAAAGGCCGCGTTCTTGCCGTTTCTGGCGGCCTCGCCCATCATGTTTTTTGTCGGCGGCGCGTTCGCCTACTATATCATCCTGCCGTTTGCCTTTGAATTCTTTCTGGGATTCCAGGACAGTGTGGCCGCAGCGAGCGAGGGCCTGTCGTCCGCCCCCGTCGGCGTCGTTTTTCAGGGATCGATGGAAAGCTATCTGGGGCTGACCATGACGTTCGTGCTGGCCTTCGGTCTGTGTTTTCAGCTGCCGGTGTTGCTGACGCTGATGGGACGGGCCGGCATCATTTCTGCGGCGGGGCTGCGGGCGACGCGGAAGTATGCGGTGGTGCTGATCCTGATCGTGGCGGCAATCGTGACGCCGCCGGATGTGATGAGCCAGTTGATCCTGTTCGCGGCGATCTATCCCTTGTACGAGATTTCGATCTTTCTGATTGCCCGGTTCGAGCGCGATCGGGAAGCTGCGGCACGGGCGGATGGCACCTGGGTCGAGGATGAAGACGAAGGCAGGGCATGACCGAGTTGGAGCGCATTGCGGCGGCATTGGAGCGGTTGGCCCCGGCACCGCTGTCGGCCCCTGATTTTTCAGGGGCGGACGCGTTTGTGTGGCATGCCGGGCCGGATCGGCTGGAGCCGGTGCGCGACGTGGCGCGCGTGGACATCGGGCTGCTGGTGGGGGTGGACCGGGCGCGCGATACACTGCTGCAGAACACGCGGCATTTTGCGCGGGGGTTGCCTGCGAACAACGCATTGCTGTGGGGCGCGCGGGGGATGGGGAAGTCTTCGCTGGTCAAGGCGGTGCATGCGGCGGTGCGGGCCGAGGGACTGGCGCTGAAGATCGTGGAGTTGAGCCGGGAGGATCTGCCATCGGTAACGCGGTTGCTGGGGCACCTGCGCGGCGTCGACGCACGGGTGTTGCTGTTCTGCGATGATCTGAGCTTCAGTCACGATGACACGCATTACAAAAGCCTGAAGGCGGTGCTGGATGGTGGGATCGCGGGACGGCCAGAGAATGTGCTGTTCTACGCAACATCGAACCGCCGCCACCTGATGCCGCGCGACATGATCGAGAATGAGCGCTCGACGGCGATCAACCCGAGTGAGGCGGTGGAGGAGAAGGTGTCGCTGTCGGACCGGTTCGGGCTGTGGCTGGGGTTCCACCCCTGTTCGCAGGATGAATTTCTGGCGATGATCCACGGGTATTGCGCGGCTTACGGCGTTCAGGTGCCACAGGATCGGCTGCGGGCCGAAGCGGTGGAGTGGTACACGACACGCGGGGCGCGGTCGGGGCGGGTCGCCTGGCAGTTCTTCTGTGACCTGGCGGCGCGCGAGGGCGTGCGCCTGGGGTAAGATTTCCAGCGGTAAATTATCTGTTTTCATAGCATAATCAATGACATATACGAAATGTGAAAACATTCGTGGGGCGGTTGCCATCGGCGTGGGATGGCATGGATGGGCAACGCTGCCCATCCATTTCCGGCACTATTGCAGGAAGGCCGCAGGGTCGGTGCTGTCCACGCCACGCCGGACCTCGAAGTGCAGGAAGGCGGGGCTGGCGGCGCGGACTTTTGCGATGGTCTGGCCACGTTTCACGCTGTCGCCCTTGGCCACGGCGATCCCGTCAACCCCGGCATAGACGGTCAGCAATCCATCGGCATGACGGATCACGATGATCGGAACCTGTTGGGTATCCTTGGTGATCGCAGCGACGGTGCCATCGGCGGCGGCGACCACGTTGGAGCCTGCGGCGGCACCGATGTCGATGCCCTCATTCCGGCCCTTGGCATAGCCCCGGATGATCCCGCCGCTGGCGGGCATGGTCATTTGCGTGGCCGAGGCTGCGGTGCGGGTGTCGCCCAGATCGGGCGATGCGGGCACGGTCTGTTGCACCTCGGCCGCTGTCGGGGTGTCTTCGTCGGGCAGGGGTTGGGTCGCCGATGGTGGTGGCGGAGTGGGGGTTCCGCTACCGGGTGCTGTGACCACAGTTGCGGCACGCGGGGGGGCGGCACCCGGCACAGCGGCCGGGATCAGCAGATACTGGCCCTCGCGCACGGCAAGGTCGGGGCCCAGCGCATTCCATTCGGCAAGCGCCTTGGCCGAGACGTTGTAGGTGCGGGCGATGGAGAATGCGGTTTCGCCGCGTTTGACCTGATGGCGCGCGGGTTCCGCCCCGGTAGCCGGCACGGCGGCGGGGGCCGTCGTGGTGCTGGGCCCCACGCGGTCCAACGCGGTGGTGGCGATGGCGGTAACGTCCAGCCCGCCGCCGGCCGTGGGCAATGTTGCCGACCCGGGGGTCGTGCCTGCGGCGACGCGTGTGGGCAGGGCCAGCACTTCGCCCTGATTGACGGGGTCGGTGGGCTTGAGGCCATTGAAGCTGGCCAGCGAGGCGGCATCCACGCCGATGCGCGAGGCGATTGTGGCGACGGTATCGCCGCGCTGGCCGACCGCGACCTGGTAGGTCGGGTACGAGATCACGCCGCGTGCATCGGGTGCGGGCCGGTTGCCGGTGACCTGTCGCGCTGCAGTGCTGGTATCAAGCACGCCGCCGCTGCCGCCGCGCAAATCCCAATCCAGATCACCGATGGCGGTGTCGGAACAGGCTGCGAGGGCCAGAAGGGACACCCCCATCAGGGATGCGCGCAAGGGGTATTTGCGTGGTGTCATGGCTCTGCCTCTGTCTTTGGCCCGGAGTTCG
>JAYSSN010000413.1:0-7171 GCA_043720555.1 Rhodobacterales bacterium
ACACCAGACGTTTGGGTGTCCGACAACTGATCCCCTGGCCTTTGGTGACCGCCCCTCAGACAGGGGCGGCATCCCAAGATCAGAAAAGGAAACCCATGATGGATGGCTCAAAAAGCCTTGAACAACACGCCACCCTGACGCTGGACGCAGATCAGTTTCGCCGCGCGCTGGCCTTTGCATCATCAGCCGCCCATCGGCGCAACACCATTCCTGTGCTTGGCCGTGTGCTGGCAAAGGTCGCAGATGGCACCATCACGCTGTCAGGCACCGATCTGGATGTTGAGGCGACCCAAAGCCTTGCCTGCGACGGGGATGCAGCAGCCTTTGATTTCACCCTTGATCCACATCTGGTGCTCGGTCTGCTGAAAGACCAATCCGGCCCCTTCACCATGGATATGGCGGGCGATGTCCTGTCGCTGGACGCTGGCGGCATGACGGCAAAGTTTCGCTATCTGATCCCCGCCGCAGATTTTCCGCCGCTGCCACTGGAAACCACCCGCCGCGCCACCGAAGCCAATCCAGACCCACAGCAAGACCCGCTGCTGATCGGCAGCTTTTCGGCGCAGCTGCCGCGCAAAGCCTTGCTGGCCGTACTACCGTCAAGCTCGACCAAAGAAACCCGCTATTACCTGAACGGCGCCTATCTGCACCGCCAGGATGGCGAAGGTCTGCGCGCCGTCTCGACAGATGGTCACAAGCTGTCGAAATACTGCACCCATGCAGATTGGCCATTTGAACCCGCCATTCTACCCACCAAAACCGTGCGCATCCTGTGCGCCATGTTGGCGGCGGCAGGCGATACGGCAGTTGAGATCGCCCAGATGGGCCTGCGCATGCGCTTTACCCTCGATGCCGATGCGCGCTGCATTGTCACCAAAGTGATTGATGGCACCTTCCCGGATTATACCCGTGTCACACCATCGGCAGACCGGCCGGTTGACATATCGGTGTCGCTGTCCGGTGCGGCACTGCGGCGTTTTCCGGCCTTAGGTCGCGCGCCCGCGCTGAAACTGGCGGGTGATCTTGGCACAATGTCGATCAGCGACTTCGACGACACTGACTTCACCCAAACACTTGTTGGCCGCGGCGCGCCCTTTGGCCTGAACCTGAATTACCTGAAAGCCTTCATCGGCCCCAAAGACGTGGCACGCATTGACGGACACGGCGCAAATGATCCGTTTCTGGTGCTGAACGATGATCCCAACCTGACCCGCATCATCATGCCGATGGCGGTCTGACCCCACCCCCGCGCTTGGGTCAATGGCGCACCCTCCCCTGTGACCTACCCCCGGCGAATTGGCCGGGGGGGCTTTTACGGAGACGATGATGCCCGATCACACTGAAATGCCAAAGCCCGGCCTCCGAGCCGCGCAATTCTCCAAATGCGTGTGCTGCGGCAAAGGCGTGGGCAGCAGCATCTACTTCTATCGCGCGACAATCGAGCACCACGTTCTCAACACCCGCGCCATCCAGCGCCAGCACGGGCTGGAGCAGATGGTTGGCAATGCTGCAATCGCTGCCGTGATGGGGCCAGACGACCATTTGTCGGCGGTTGTCAGCTCCAGAACGGTCTTGATCTGCGCGGAATGTAGCATGGCTACGCTGCACTTGGCCGGGATGGCGTACGAATGACTAATCACATCGCCAAACAATTCGCAGGCTACATGATCGGCTGCTACGGGCAGGCCTGGGCCGTTCGCATTCCGTCCGATCAACTCGCCGAAACCCAACAGGCGTTCTTTATGGGTGCGCTGTCCTATCAGGGCCTTTTGCTGAACATCCTCAACCCCGGCGCAGGCCCGACCACGCCCGAGGAAGAAGCCCGCGGCGAAAGGCTGATGGCCGAAATCGGCGATGAAATCGAAACCTTTGGCAAGGGTCGCATTTTTGATCTGTTTGCCAAGGCAACCAATGGAGGTGGCAATGCCTGACCGCATCACCCTGTCCCGCGCCAAAGGCTGGCGGATGCCGGAAAACACGGTCTTGGTTGCCCGTGGGACGGGGCGAATTTGGGGCAACCCATTCACTGTGGCGGATGCAATCGAGGTGGCGCGGGTGATCCCCCGTCAGGCCCCCGCGTTCACCGTCGCTTGCTTTCGTCTTTGGCTGGCGGGAAGCCGTGTTGATTGGATGGGCAAGGAAAGCGACGCAGTCGCCACCGCAATCTTGGCTAACCTACCATCCCTTCGTGGCAAGAATTTGGCCTGTTGGTGCAAGCATGGCCAGCCCTGCCACGCCGATGTGCTGTTGGAGCTGGCAAATGCCTGACCCAATCACCACCCCCACACTCGACGCCCTGCCCGACCGCTACCAATGGCGCGGGATCGGCCCTGCCCCGGCCTACTGGTCTGCCAAGGACGAAGCCGGGAACGCCGTCAAGGTTTACCGATCATATCAGGATTATTGCTATGGCTGACAGACAAGAACTTACCATCGCAGAATTTCACGCCAAGCTGAAAGGGCAAGGCGTGTCATCGATCAACCATGTAGCTTTTATCTGCCCAGCCTGCAGAACCGTGCAGAGTATTGCCTGTCACCTTAAGGCGGGGGCAACCCAAGAGCATGCAGAACGGTGTATCGGATTTTCCTGTGTCGGGCGGCGAACGGATGCAGGCCAGCCGCGCAAGAAGCCAGACGGTAAACCCTGCAACTGGACGCTGGGTGGGTTCCTGCAGATTCACAGTCTCACCGTGGTAGACGATGACGGCAAAAAACACCCTCGATTTGATATAGCAACGCCTGCAGAAGCTCGGGCGCTGGAGGCGTCACGATGACCGCCCTGCGCATTCTCATCGCCTGCGAAACATCTGGCATCGCCCGCCGTGCCTTTGCCGCCCGTGGCCACGATGTCTGGTCCTGCGATCTGGCCCCTGCCGAGGATGGCAGCAACCGCCACATCATCTGCGACGTGCGGGATGGTATCCTAAGGGACGGCTGGGATTTGCTCTGCGTCATGCATCCGCCCTGCACCAGGCTGTGCAGATCGGGGCGGCGCTGGATGTCTGGCCCCGGCCAGTTCACCCCACCCAAACAACTGCCACAGGGCCGCAGCTGGGCCAGCATGCGGGAAGAATTCGAATTAGGCATCGACGTGTTCTCCACCTGCTGGAATGCGACCATTGACCGCGTGGCAATTGAAAACCCGGAAATGAACGATCTGGCACAAGCCAGAATGCCAGCCGACCTTCCCGCGCCGCAAATGGTGCATCCGCATTGGTTTGGCGACCCTACATTCAAAGGCACCGGCTGGTATCTGCGCGGCCTGCAACACCTGCAAGCCACCGCCCAGCTGCTCGTGCCCGCCAAAGGCAGTGCCGAATACAAAACATGGGCGCGCATCCACCGCATGTCACCGGGCCCAGAACGGTCGCGCCTGCGCAGCCGGTCATCGGTGCAAATGATGGACGCCTGCGCCGATCAATGGGGTGGCTGGGCGGAAGAACAGGTGAGGGTGGCATGATGGCAAAAAATCTCGGCAGCACCGTCCAAAAAGCCAAGAAGCCACATCGCTGCGACAACTGTGGCCGACGCATCGAGGTCGGACAGCCCTATCTCCGCGCCCGCATTGTTGACGGTGGCGAAGCCTGGGTGTGGAAATCACACAGCCACTGCCAATTGGCCAGCACGATCCTGTTTGACAGGGGCATTGAAGGTGAAGATGGAATGCTGCCGCTGGTCTGCAACATGGATATGGAAGATCGCCGGATGGTGCGAGATATCGACCCGGAATGCGCCACAGCGATTTGGGGGCAGGTATGATTCCGCAGCCCATTCAAATAGCCTATGGCACCACCCCACCCCGGCGCTGCCAGACCGACATTGTCGACGGCGGCGGCGAATGCTTTGCCTGCAATGCGATATCGGGCGAACGCTGCCAGCAGCCGCAAAAGGTGGCAAACCTTGGCCAGCGCGGCGGTGATGTCGGCAGGCACAATCACACCATCGTGCGGGCATGGTTTCTGACCCACCCCTGCGCCACCAACCGCGAGGCGTCCAAGGCGCTGGGGCTTAGCGTGATGGCCATTGGGCGGCGCGTCGCGCGCATCCGCGCAGAATGGGGTGGGAAATGAAACGGAGCGAAGTGCGCAGCTTTCGACCAAAAAAGAGCGAAGCCTTCGCTCTGTGCGAAGCGGTTTATGGTCGGCACTGCGGGTGCAGCGTTCGGCAATACCCCTGTTTCTCATGGCGCTCCATTTTGCTTGATTGCGCAATCTGGGGCTTCAAGGACGCGCGCGCGGCAGAGCTGCACCGCATATCGGTAAACCGCAAGACCGGGTCCAACCACATGTTCCCAAGCAACGCAGGCTACCGCGAATGACCCGCCGCACCGCCCCGCGCCAGTCCGATCTGACCCGCGCCGCCAAGGTGGCCAATGCCACCGGCGCGGTGATCGTGATCGAGGCGGACGGTGTGATCTATCGAATCGTGCCCGCCGGTGACACCCTGCCCCTTGGGCGGGATGAACGTGAGGCGGCGGAATGCGACAGGGTGTTCGGGGTAACACGGTGACAATGCGCGGGTTGTGGATTGACGCCAGACGCGGGCAGCGGTTTTATCGCACCCGGCGCGGCGGCAAGCTGGTGCTGGTTGAACTGCCCGCCGATTTGCCGCTGGATCACCCGGATTTCATCGCCGCATGGTCAGAGGCAGCGAAAGGGCTGGCCAAAGCGCCCAAGCCCAAGGCAGGCACCATCGCCTCGGTTTGGGCTGAAATCCTTGCATCCAACCTGGTACATGGTAAATCGCCAAGCTACCGCGCCCTGCTGGTGCGTCACGCCGCCGCTATCTGCGCCAAGGCAGGCCATGTGCGCTGCACCACGGTCGAGGAACGCCATATCCGCGCCGATGTGGCCGCGGCTGCCGTGCCAAGTGCGCGCCTGAAAACATGGCGGCTGTGGGGCACGTGGTGCTTGCAGCGCAGCTATTTCGACAGCGATCCGGCGGCGCGCGTCAAACCCGTGCGCGGTGCGGCAACCCAAGGCCACCCGCACTGGACGGCGGATCACATCGCAGCCTTCCGCGCGCATTACCCGATTGGCACATCGACCCGCGCCATTATGGAATTGCTGCACTGGACCGGGTGCCGGATATCTGACGCGGTAGCCATTGGCCCGCAAATGGTGGCGCGTGACGGGGTGCTGTCCTTTCGACAGATCAAGACCAAAGACAACGCCTATGTGCCGTGGGTCTGCGCCCTGCCCGCCTTTGCCGCCGATCTGGAGGGTGACCGCAAAACAATGCTTCAGGCCATCGCACCCTTTGCGGGCCACCTGACATTTCTGCCCACACCGCAAGGCCGCGCCCGGTCTGCCAAGGCGCTTGGGATGCAAATGCAAAAGGCTTGCCGGATTGTCGGAATCCCTGTCACCGCCCACGGCCTGCGCAAAACCCGCGCCATCATGCTGGCCGAACGGGGGGCCAGCGAACGCCAAATCGGGGCTTGGACCGGCCATCACAGCTTCGAAGAGGTGCGGCTTTACACCGAGTCGTTCAATCGCCGTCAGGCTGTCATGGGAACAGCACCAGAACGCGAATTGGATGCGGGTGCCGTGTAAATTGGATGCAAGACTTGTAAAGTCTTGGTATTAATTGGTTATTTGCAATAGTGGCGGACCCAGAAGGATTCGAACCCTCGACCTGCCGATTAGAAGTCGGCTGCTCTATCCAGCTGAGCTATGGATCCGCACGCGTTTCTCTTGGGCTGTTTCGGCTTGCAGATCAAGCCCCGCAGCGGCGCAATTCGTCATGCGAGTGTGCGGGTCATGAAGACAGAGTTTGGATCCGGCGTGTAGCCCTCAAACGGGGGGCAATAGCCAAAACCGGCACCTTCATATAGCGCCCGCGCTGGCGCAAAGACGGGTTCCGCCCCTGTCTCAAGGCTAAGGCGGGTAAAGTTCATCGCTTGTGCTTCGGCCAACAGGTAGTCCAACAAGACCGTTGCAAGGCCGCGACCGCGCGCCTCGGCCACCACATGCATGGATTTGATCTCGGCATGGGTCGCGTCAATGCGTTTGAACGCGCCCATACCAAGCACCGTGTCACCGTCGCGCAGGGTAAAGAAGGCCACGTCGGGCCTATCCAACTCTGCCGGATCAAGGGCATGCACGCTTTCGGGTGGCGAGGATGCGTGCATAAGGTCGAGATGCCGCTTTAACAGTGGCAACACCTCGGCAGAGACGGGCCTGTCGCGCCTGATCTCGATCGTCATGCGTTACGGCCCACCCATCATCGCCATCATATCCACACCGTTGACCAACAATGTGCCGGGCGTTGACGCATCAATATCCCAGATCAGCGCGCCGTCAGCGCCCGGCGTCGCCATGCCTTGCGCCATGCCAAGCATTGGTATCATCTGACCGGTCATTTCCGGCGGGCCGGCCTGCAGGGCGGCCATGACGGCAGCCATTCCCATCATCGTGACCTTCGCCGTGCCAACAGGCATGCCGCCAGGGCCAACCGTCATCACGCCCTCGTAGGCAAGATCATAGGCCTCTGCGGTGATGCTGCCCGGTGCAAGCGTGACGTCTACGGTGCCCTTCGGCAGAAAGGCCGCCAAAATCTGGTCGCCGGTGGCGGACTCAACCGGGGTTGGTTTGGTCAGATCGAAGGCCGCGATAAAAGCGGCGGCGGGGGCGGCGGCGTCAAAGCCACTTCCCTCGACGTCCAGCCCAAAATCCGTCGGCACCAGACCCGCTGCCCATGCCGGCACAAGCCCCTCTGGCAGGGTCAGGCCCGACACGGTGATCGCCTCGCGAAAAAGGCCGTCTGCGACCAGGCCGTTCATCTCAACCGCGATGCCCAGCGTATCCACCGCAAACTGCCCAACCGGCGTGCCGATGGTGACATTTTCCATCGCGCCGGTGGTGTCGATGTTCTGAAAGAACGGCATGCCTTCGGTCAGCACCGCTTTCAGCCCGGCCTGATCGGCCTTGATCGCCGCCTCTGACGGGTGCGCCACAAACCAGGCAATCAGTTTATAGAACGCGTCCGGTTGAAAACCCGTCATGTTCCCGGCTCCGCCATAACTTTCCGCCGCAATCAAGATATCGATCGGCGGCACACCGGGCGCGCCGGGCAATGTCATGGTTTGTGCATAGTCGGTCAGGCCATAGGCGACTGTGCCATCAACACCCTTGACGGTTGAGGCGGCGGCCGCGGATTCATAAAAACC